>DAHWHV010000475.1 GCA_027335545.1 Clostridia bacterium | reverse complement strand
CGCCACGGTCGGCCACCACCAGCGATGGCGCCCGAGGACGGGACGGAGGGAGACCTCCCACAATGCCTCGCCGCCTCCCTCCCCGTCCGGCCCGCCCCCGTCCGGCCCGCCCCGGCGCAGGACGGCGGCCGGGCTGGCGGCGGCCGGGCCGTGGAAACGGTCGTGAGGGTCGTGGGCGTGGTGGGCGAGCTTGGCCACGTGGACGCGGCCCGGGCGGACCAGGGCCAGGGCGGCGCCCGCGGCGCCCAGGACGGGCCCCAGGGCGTACACCCAGAGGACACCGAGCGCGTGGGCCGGCAGGGCGGGTCCCAGCGAACGGGCCGGGTTCATCGAGGTGCCGCTGACGGGCGCCTCCAGGGCCACCAGCACCGCGACCAGCGGCGGGATCAAGGCCGGGGTGAAGCGCCGGAGCCGCTCGTGGCCGACGAACCACAGGATGCCCCCGACCAGGGCGGCGGTGGCGACCGCCTCCCCGGCGACGGCCGCCCACGGCCCCCAAGCGGGTCCCGGCAGGGTCGCGCCGTAGCGCACCGCCGCCCCGAAGCCCCCCCAGACCGGCGGCAGCAGCGCCGCGCCCGCCACCGCCCCCAGGCACTGCGCCACGGTGTAGGCCAGGGCGTCGCGGGCCCCCAGGCTCCCCACGCCCCAGAAGGCCCAGGAGAGCACGGGGTCCAGGTGCGCGCCGGAGATGCGCCCCAGGGGGCTGAGCGCCAGCAGCGCGCCCGTGCCGCCGAAGAGGAACCCCGTCAGCAGCCGCCGCGCGAAGGGATCCGGCAACAGCGCCGCGACGGGCGAACCGGGGCCGAAGTCGTAGATCACCGCGCTGAGGCCGAGGAAGACCAGCAGGGCCGTACCGAGGAACTCGGCCGCGTAGGGCCGCCAATGCGCCGGCAGGGCCCGCGGAGACCCGGCGGGCTGGACGGACCGGGGCCGAGTCGGGCCCGGGGCCTGGGGGGACGCGGTGGACGACGGCGCGAGCTCGGGGCCGGGCGAGCCCGGGAGCCGGGGAGGGGGATCGGCGGGCATGTCGGCGGCACCCCCTGGCAAGGCTCGGCCGCACGGGGGGAGCACCCGGCCGCCGCCACCGGCTCAGTCCCCCTCGCCCGGCTCGGCGCGATCCGCGGCGACGGCCCGGTGCGCGCCCACGCGCCTCACTTGGGCGCGCACCAGCAGGACGGGCAGGCCCCCGTGACGGAGCACCTGCTCGGTGAGGCTCCCCCCCACCATCCGCCGCAGCGGCCCGTGCCCGTGCGTAGCCAGCGCCACCACGCCGCAGCCGAAGTCCCGCGCCGCCCGCAGGATCTGGCGCAGCGGCTCACCATGCCGAACCGCCGCGCGCACCCGTACATACCCGGAGAGGCGGTCGGCCACGTCGCGCACGTAGGCCTCGGCCTCCGCCAGGGCCGCGCGCTCGGCCTCCGCCAGGCCCCGGGTCGGCGGGGGAGGCGCCTCGCCCGACCCGTAGGCCGTCGCCGGATGCGGCTCGACGACGCGCAGCACCACAAGCTCACCATCCAGGCGCTCCGCCAGGAGGCGGGCGGGTTCGAGCGCCGCCTCCCCCACTTCCGTGCCGTTCAGCGGCAGCAGGATGCGATCGAACACCGCCCAGCCCCCCCCGCCCCGACTCCCCGCCAGGGTACGGCGGAGGCGCCGCGGGCGTGCACGGGGGGCCGGACAGGGCGTTCACCCGGACCCTGGGACTCCGGGCGACCCGTTGCGCCGCGGCACCAACCACCACAGCAACAGCGCCACCGCGGCGAGGCCGAGGGTGCCCGTGCCGATCCCCAGCAGCAGGCCGTAGGTCTCGCGCAGGGCGGAGTTGAGCAGGGGCGTGCGCAGCGTCACGAAGGCGTCGATGATCGACACCTGCCCGACCGCCGCCCCCAGCAGCAGCACCAGGTAGCCCCAGCGCTGGCGCCAGGCGGCGCACAGCGGCAGCAGCAGGATCGCCGGGTAGCCGACCAGGAACTCCTTCTCTAGGGGCCGGTATGTGAAGAAGTTGGCCAGGAGGTCCCGTTCGCGCAGCTCGATGGAGGGCACCAGCGAGGAGGCGACGTTGCCGCTGCGCAGCAGGTAGTAGCCGCCGATCGCCCCCAGGACCAGGAATGCCAACAGGTGACGGTAGAGCACGACCTGCCGGCCGGCCCAGCGCAGCTCGTCCCAGAGCCGTCGCACGGGGGGGCCGTCGGCCGAGAGGCCGACGTAGACGGCGAAGGCCACCGCCGCCAGGAACGGCGTGCCGAGGAACGTGACCTTCACGCCGCGGAAGTAGGACCAATCCAGCAGGAAGGGGGTGCTCCCGAGCAGCGTGGCCACGAGATAGGCCCCGATGGCAGTGATCGCCGCCATCGTCACCGCCAACCCGACCCCCCGCAGCCAGAGCCGTGGCCAGGTGGGGCGTGTGGGCTCCTGGCTCCAGTGCCGCCAGCGAACGGCCGCGTGGACCACGGCCAGGCCCCCGAAGACGGACGCCGCCCCGAGGGCAGCCAGCAACGGCTCCAGGCGGGTCGAGGCCGCGGCGGCCCCCGCGAAGACCAACCCGAGCACGACCAGGGGCCACCAGCCCCAGCGCCGCAACTCCGGCAGCAGGGCGGTCAACAGCCAGAGCCCGGCCGCGACCACGGCCCAGGTCTGCAGCACCCTGGCCCACAGCGGCACGGAGATGGAGGCGAAGGGACGCGGGGTTCCCAGCACGAAGCCGCGGGAGGTCAGGGTCGAGACAACCGAGCGGTAGAAGGCGGCGTTGATCGCCGCCAGGTGCTGCCCCTTCAGCAACGGGTGCACGTACAAGACGCGGAGGTTGCGCTCCACGACGGCGCTCATCAACGAGGTGCGGGCATAGGCGTGGGTGTACTTGTTGACCAGCCAGGTGGGCACGCTGTACACGCGCACGGTCCGCTGACCCAAGGCCGCGTCGAGGCGCCGGATGCCCGGCTGAGCGACGTTGGTGCGTTGGGAGGGGCTCTCCACGGCGCCCAGCAGGAGGTGGTGGCGGCGCATCCAGGCCGCGACCAGATTCAGGTGGTGCGGATATCCCAGCACCCCGACCCCCGACCCGGCGAAGACGATCACGTGCACGGGCACGCCCGCGGCGCTCACGCGCCGCAGCAGGGCGGCGATCGCCTGGGCGCCCAGTCCCCAGGGCGTGTCCTGCAGCCGCGGCAGGACATCGAGCCCGAGGCTGCGGGCCAGGGCGAAGCTACCCGGGGCAAAGCCGATCGGGACCGCCTCCCGTTGGGTCAGGCTCCCGGTCAGGCCGAAGACCGTCCCCCCCCCGAGGGGGTGGGAATGGACCGGCGTGCCCGGCCGGAGGGAGGCGCGGAGGGCCCCGCCCAACCATACGGCCAGCGACCCCGACCGGACCAGGACGTACACGTGATGGGCATGCAGGGGGAAGGCGAGGGGGGCCACGCCAGCCGCCGCGCGGTCGGCCCGCCAGGCCGCACCCGTGCGCACGACCGCCTGTCCGGCGCTGGCCAGCCCGGAGAGCGTGGTCTCGGACACCCCGAGTCCGCGCACCCCGGCGGCGCGCATCTGCCGCAGCAGGGTGGCCGGGGCCAGCGCCTCGGCCCGGGCCAGGTTCGAGAACGTGTGCTGGCCCATGGCCAGTTCGACGCTGCGGTTGGCGGTCTCGGTGGCGACTCGGGCCGCGGCGTCGGGGATCCCCGCCAACACCCCGAGCGCGATCAGGAGCACGAGGATGCGGCGATACCAGACGCCCAACGTTCCCTATCCCTTTCCTTTCGGCGGACGCGTCGGGGGACTCGCTTCCGGGGACCGATTCCGGGGACCGGCATCCAGGGGCCCCGGGCTCGAACCCGTCGCGGGAGCCGCGCGTCAGGGGCCTCGGCCCGGTGCCCACAGGGCCGGCCCGCTCAGCCTAACCGATCGCGGCGGGGCCGAACCGATCACCGGGCAGGGGGGCCGATTCGGCCGACCCGCCCGCCTCCAGCATCCAGGCTGCACGCAGGCGGGCCAGCGCCTCGCTCAGACCGACGCCGGCCATCTGCACGCCGGCCGCCTGGGGGTGGCCGCCCCCCCCCAGGGCATGGGCCAGCGGCAGGACATCGACCCCACGTCCGCGCAAGCGCACGCGGACGCCGCTGGCCCCCTCCTGCAGGACGGCGAGCCCGCCGCGCGGGGGGGCGCTGAGGTGGCTGGGCAGCAGGGCGTTCTCAAACGGCCGCAGGGCGAAGCGCCGCGGCAACTCGGCCGGGATCGGCGCCACCCGCAGGGCATAGGGCCCCTGGGGCGCCCCGTCCGGCCGGCCGGACGGGGCCGGGGCGCCCAACTCCGTGGCCAGGCCTTCCACCGCCGCCAGGTAGCCCCAGAAGCCCGGGGAGCGGCGCCAGAAGCGTTCCGCCGTACCCTCGGCATCCGCCCCGCGCTCCGTCAGCCAGGCGGCCCACCGGAAGGCCTCGGGACCGGCGTTGACGCGAAAGCACTCCGTGTCGCCGACCAGGCCGCGGTAGATGGCGTCGGCCAGCGCGCCGGCGACCGAAACGCCTAGGGCCTCGGCCAGGGGCGGCAGCAGGCAACTGCAGGAGGGGGCCACCTCCACCCAATCGGCCTCGGCAGCGAAGCGCGGGTTGTCCTCGTGGTGATCGAGGTTGACGGCCACAGGCCCAGGTACCTGCAGGCGGTCGGCGCGCGCCGTGTCGATCGCCACCCGCACCAGTCCCGGACCGGGTGCGCCGTCCGCGCACAGGCTCGGGTCCAGGGCCCAGCGGTACAGGTCCGGCACCTCAGGCGCGAAGACCCACGCCCCCTTGCCCGCCGCGCGCAGCAGGCGACAGAGCGCCTCCGCCGAGCCGAGCGCGTCGACATCCGGCAAGACGTGCGGGATGACGGCGAACGACCCGGCGCGACGCAGCACAGCCAGGACGCCCGCGTCCGGAACCGGCCAGCGGTCAGCACCCATCCAGCCCCTGCCCTCCCCCCCGGCCCGCACGAACTCCGGTGGATTGTACCAGAGTTCCCCGCCTGGACGGCCGGGCGGCCAGCGCGGGGTGGGGAAACGCCGGGGGGGGGAACACGCCTCCGGGGAACGTTGGACTGGAACGGCCGGTCCCCTCTCACGCCGGCGGGGGGACATCGATAAGAAGCGTGGGGCAGGTCCGGGCGAAGCGCCCAACCGGCCCGTCGCGCGACCCCTTGGGCGGTCCCGCCGAGCCCAGGGGCGACGACCCCATGGCGGCCCAAGAAGGCCCCAAGGAGGGGGCCCGTGGTTGGCTGGCCTGAGAGGGCTGGCCACCGGGTGCGCCAAGGATGGCGCGCCAACTCCCTCCGCCACCGGGCGGAGGCACACCGAGGCCGCGACCCGGGCGTCACACCCCGGGCCGCGGCCTTCGCCGTCGGAAGGCCGTGACGCCGGGGCGGTGGACCGGTGCGGGCAGACAGGAGGGGCGGGCCGGCTTCGGCCGACCCGCCCCTCCTGTCTGCCCCCCTGCCACGGCCCCTGGGACGAGGCCTCCCCAGCGGCGGCTCGGCGGCCCTCGACCCGCTTAGCCGCTGGCCGAGGAGGAGTTGGCCTTCTTGTTGGTCGGGCTGACATCCTCGTACATCGTCGGCTTGAAGCCCTGCACATTCGTGAAGACGTCGATCGTCTTCGCGCTCGGGGTGTGCGAGCACGCCGCCAAGCCGATCAGGTAGGTCTTGCCCGTGAAGGGCACCGACATGGATGTCTTGTTGTTGTAGGTCTTGCCGTCCGTCGAGTACGAGACCGTCCAGTTGCTGCCGCTCTTGGCCATCTTCAGCCAGATGGGGGCGGTGACACCGATGGCGATGGCCATCGGCCAGGACTCCTCGGCCGCCTTGTAGGTCTTGCGCCACTGGAAGGCGACCCCGTTCTTGTCCGTGATCAGCACGGCCACCATGGGCGAACTGGCGTCACCGGTCTCGCGCGCCACCAGCCCCGCCTTGGCCCAGCCGCCGTCGCTGCTGGCGGTCCCCTCGGTCTTCACCTTGCACGAGTAGGTCCCGTCCGCCGTGGCGGTCGCGAAGTAGTACGTGAAGTGATCGGCCGTCCCCCAGATGTCGTTCCCCTGGGCGACGAGGGTGTAGGTGCCGCCACTCGTCGAGACCATCGTCGTCGGCTTGGCCGTCACGGCGTTCGCCGCGCTGAGCGTGCCGCCACCCGATACGACGTACGCCCCCGGCACCCCGGACCCGCATCCGGCCAGGGCCACGGAGCCGGCGCCCAACGCCGCCACCCCCGCCGCCAACCGGATCGCGCCCCGGCGACTCAGCATGCCCGCCTTCTCCTCCACGCGCTCGCCCACCTCCGCCATCTCTGCCGCCATCTCCTCCGCCGACCCCCTTCTCGCGCTTGCTCCACCCGGTGCGCATGGGGCCGGGGTCGGGGTCGGCGGGCGGACCAATGTATAAGACCGGATACGCAATGACATCGCCCTGCGACGTGCCCCGAACCTCCGCCGCGTCGACCCGAGGACTACCGTTCTCCGGGCCGGGTCACCGCCCCCATTCGCCTCCGGGCCAGGGATTGGACGCAGCGCGGACGATTCCTGCATCCCTTCCGCCTTCCAGGTCACAAAAATCCCGCCGGTGCTGCGGCGGGCGCCGCCGCGCC
>DAHWHV010000626.1 GCA_027335545.1 Clostridia bacterium | reverse complement strand
ATCCTCGCCCGGCTGTGCCGCCCCGGCGGCGCGGCGGGTCGTCATCTCCTGGGGCCGCAAGGGGCGGTCCAAAAAACGGCGGTGTGTGGGTACACACGGCCGAGGACGCCGCCAGGGTGGAAGGCCAGCCAGGGCCGTCGGCAGCAAGGCAATGCGGAGTGCCGGACCTGGAACACCCCGGAGGGCACGCACCCCGAACCCCGCACCTGGACAACCGCATACCGGGGACGGCGCCGAGCGGCAGACGCGGAGACAGACGCGGCGGCAATGGAGGCGCCCGAACAGGGAACCGGCCGGGGTGCGAGGCCCGGCAGCGCGGAGCACCGCTCGCCGAGGCGAGCTTCGCTCCGCTGTGTGAAGGGGGCGGGGTTCATGGCGGGCGAGCAGGGAACGACGGTGGCGGAATTGCTGCGGCGCTTGGAGGAGGGGGTGCGCGGGCTGACGGACTCCGATGCCTGGCGTTCCTACCTGCAGGTTCAGGCCCGGTTCCACCACTACAGCATCGGCAACGTGCTCCTCATGCTGGCGCAGCGTCCGCAGGGGCTCACCCGGGCCGCTGGGTTTCACACCTGGCTGAGCCTGGGCCGGCACGTGCGCAAGGGGGAGCGCGGGCTGCGCATCCTGGCGCCGGTGACGGGCCGCCGGCACGACGAGGAGGACGACCAGGCCCCGCGCACGGTCCTGCGCTGGCGGTCGGTGGTGGTGTTCGATTACAGCCAGACCGAGGGGGCGGAGCTGCCGCCCCACCCCTGCCAGGAACTGACCACGGACACCGAGCGTGGCCGCTGGCTCTGCGCGCGGCTGCTGGAACTGGCGCGCACGCACGGGACGGACGTGCGGGAGGACATGGCGGGGTTGGGGTCGGCGCGCGGGGTCTACGTGCCGGGGGTGAACGCGATCGGCCTGGCGCCCGGTCTGGCCGCGGACCAGAAGGCCAAGACGCTTTGCCACGAACTGGCGCACGCGCTGCTGGGGCACGGCTCCACCGGGCGGCCGCGGCAGGAGGAAGAGGCCGAGGCGGAGGGGACCGCGTTCGTGGTCGGAGCCTGGGCGGGCCTGGACACCTCCGGGTACAGCTTCGGCTACATCGCCGACTGGGCCGGGCGCAAGGACGGACCGGCCCTGCTCAAGCGGGTGGGGGGCAACATCCAGCGCACCGCGGCGGCCATCATCGACGGCTTGGCGCCGCAGGCCCGCCGGACCGCCTGACGCGGAGGTGGACCGGGGGCCGCTGGAGGTCCCCGGTCCGGGAATGGAGGTGGGGTGCGGTGGTGGCCCTGGACATCGACAACACCCTGGCGGCGGTGAATCCCGCGCTCTGGCGCCTGTTCCCCGCCAGCGACCGGGGCCGCTGCCACGGTGCCCCCGTGGGCCCCGAGTGGTTCGCCTCGCCCGAGGGCCGCCGCCTGCTGGCGGGGGTGCCCCCGCTGCGCGGCGCGGTGCAAGGCGCCCAGGCGCTGGCCGCCCGGGGCGGGGTGGTCTACATCACCAGCCGGCCGCTGGCGGCCGCCGCGGAGACGTGGGGTTGGCTGCGGCGGCACCGGTTGCCGTCGGGCCCGCTGGTGCTGGCCACCTCGGCCGCGCACAAGGCGCGCTGGGGCCGGCTCCTGGGGGTGGAGCTCGCGGTGGACGATGATCCGGCCGCCGCGTGCGCCTACCGGGCCGGCGGCATCCGCTGCCTGCTCCCCCGCTGGGGCTACAACGCGGCCGACCCGCAGGCGGGCTCCTGGCCCCGGCTCCTGCGGCTCCTCGCCGCGGAGGGGTGA
>DAHWHV010000615.1 GCA_027335545.1 Clostridia bacterium | reverse complement strand
CCCCCCCAGGTCACCGCGGCCCGCGGCAAAGCCGCGGCGGCTCGTGCGGGGGTGCCCTGGGTCGGCCCTCCCCCCGCCAAGACCCACGCGCACCGCCCGCGTGCGCTGGCCCGCCGACGGCGGCACCTGGTCACGTAGGGGTGCGGGGCTGCGGCGCCAGCTCCGGACGAGCTCCCAGCGAAAGCGGACTTTCGCTGGGACCACCCAGGCGTTTGCGCGCAATGGCCACGGCCTCGGGGTTGTTGTCCACCAGGAGGAAGGACCGGCCCAGCCGTTGCGCCACGACACCCGTCGTGCCGCTGCCGGCGAAGCAGTCCAGGATGAAGTCCCCCGGCCGGCTGGAGGCCGCGAGGATCCGCTCCAACAACTTCTCCGGCTTCTGTGTGGGATAGCCGACACGCTCCCGGCTGTTGGTGGGGACGATCGTCAGCCACCAGACGTCCGTCGGCAGCTTGCCCCGCGCCGCCTTCTCCGGACCGACCAGGCCCGGGGCCATGTAGGGGAGTCGATCCACGGCGTCCGGGTTGAAGGTCCAGGCGTCCCCCTTCGCATACCACAGGATGTTGTCGTGCTTGCGCGGCCACTTGTTGCGCGCGCGCCCGCCGTAGTCATAGGCCCAGATAATCTCGTTGAGGAACCGCTCCGGGCCGAAGAGTTCATCCAGCATCAGCCGCGCGTGGTGGACCGCGTGGAAGTCCAGATGCAGGTACAGCGAGCCGCTGGGCTTGAGGACCCGCCAGAGTTCGGCCAGATGCGCGTACAGGAAGCCCAGGTAGTCCGCCCAGGGCATGTCGTCCCTGTACTCGCGGACGGAGACGGTCTCCCAGGCGTAGAGGCGGTCGCCGAACCCCTTGCGGAGGCCCGCGCCCGCCCCCGTGCGGATGGAGGCGAGCCTCCGGGTCTCCCCGCTGCCGAACGGCGGGTCGATGTAGACCAGATCGACGGCCGCGTCCGGGAGACGGCCGAGGACCTCCAGGGCCTGGCCCAGCACGACTCCGCGCAAGCCCTCGGCCAGCGGCGGGTCCGGGGCCGGTCCGGACGCAAACCGGGGCAACGTCGCACCCCCCGTACCTCGACCACGGGGCTTCGGCCTCAGCGGCCCCGGCCGCCCGCGGTCCGTTCCAGCCCCTCCCCGGTCCCCCGCGCACCGCCCAGGCGTTCCAACTGGGCACGCAGGTCCGCGCGC
This sequence comes from Clostridia bacterium, assembly GCA_027335545.1. Next base: position 12,595 of record DAHWHV010000615.1, on the reverse strand, counting down.
AGCGCCCCGTGGCGCTCGTCGGCCAGCTGGTGGCGCGCATCCGTCCACCGGTCCGCCGGGTAGCTGAAGGGCGGCCGGCGGCGGTACTCCTCCGGCTCCCAGTCATAGCGGGGGAAGACGTGGGCGTGCAGGAAGGCGTCGGCGTTGCCGTAGATGGCGTAGTTGATGCGGCGCGGCCGGCAGGCCGCGGCGATCGCCTCGCCGATGAGGGACATGTCCAGGAGGAAATCGGTGCGCCGCGCCAGGTCGAGGTCCTCCAGACACCCCACCTGGGGCGAGGCCAGCAGCACGCAGTAGCCGGGCAGGAACTGGGTGTCGCCGATCACCGCGTAACCGCTACGCAGCCGCGCCAGGACGGTCGGGTTCTCCCCCCGCTCCGCGGCGCCGATCCGGTCCTGCTTCCAGGCCTCCACCATGCGGCCCCTCCCCTTCCGGAGATGCGGCGGATGCGGGGTCCGCGGGTCGGTCCGCCGGGGACGGCCCAGCGCGGCCGGTGGGCCGATCCGCGGGCGGAGCGTCGGCCCGGCCTTGCGCGCCTGCCCGAGCCGGCGCCAGTTGCTCGCCCACGCCAGTCCGCCGGCCAGCGGCGATAGGAGCAGGGCCCAGAGCAGACCTTGCTCGGCGGGCCTGGGAGTCACCGGCCGCTGCCGGGGCGGGCCCGCGGCCAGCGAGGCACCGCACCGGGGGCAGAAGCGCGGGCCGTCGGTGATCTCCGAGCCACACAGCCCGCAGGTCAAGCCTCATCCCCCCGTCGGACGTGCGGCGGGTGCCGCACCGGACGACACTGCGCCACCAGCCGGAGGAACCCACCCGCGACGCCGGGCTCGCGAGGTTCCCTCGGTACCGTGCTCGCCGGTAGCCGTGGTCCCGGCGATGGGTGCCGCCCGTGCCCGGTTCCCCTGCCCACCGCCCCGGGTCAACTCGGGCGCGCCGGCTGGATGCGCCCCCCTCCAGCCGTCGGCCGGGACCGCCCGCGAGAACCGGACGGTGCGAGCACGGACGACGGACTAGCCGTCGCCCCGGAGCAGCCACCCTGGTCAGGACCCCACGGCTACAGCCGGAGGCTTGCAGCTACCGGATCGTGCTGCGATAGGCCGCCTGACAGCGGCCCGCCAGTCCCACGTATAGCGGGGCTGGCAAGGGAGGTTGCGCTTGTGTCCGAAACCGTTGCCGGCAAGCCGGTGCCTTTGGACAGCGCGTGCTCCCGTGTTCCGCGAACGTTTTACGCGCCGACGGATTCCTCGGCGCAACCCCGTACGTTCGGTTGTCAAGGTGCGCCCCCGTTCTACCACAAAGGGGGAGGGAACGCGTGGCCAATCCCACGGCTGAAGCCGGGGGTATCAGACGGCCGCGCGAAGATTTGATGAGCGTAGCGCAGCCACTCCATCCGCGGTGCCCGTCGGGGCTCCGGGCCGGGACCCAGCGGAGAGGGCACGGCGCGGCGGGCGTCGCGTGAGGCTTCGACAGGCCCGGGCCCCGGGCCTTGGGGTATCATGCGGGGGCAGCGGGCGCGCTTAGGGAATGGGCCCACCGGGCGGCGCAACCGCGCGGCCCGTGGCGGCGCTGGCGCGGAGGCCGAGACACCGAGGCGACGCTCGTGCTCCGCGGCAACGCCTGTACTCCGCAGCCACGCTCGTAAAGGAGCAATCCGCCATGCCCAGCGACGCGGTCCCGACCGACCCGGCCCGCGCGACGGGCACCCCCAGCGCGGGGGCCGCCGCCGCGCCCCGCCGCCCGCTGCCACGCTTCGCGGATGACGCCTCGCGCTACGGCCACTACGCGCGCATGCGCCGGGAACGCCCGGTCGAGCGCGACCCGGAATCCGGTCTCTGGCACGCCTACCGCTACGCCGAGGTGCAGGAGGTGCTCGGGGAGCACTCCCGCTTCTCCTCGCGCACCGCCTTCGCCCCGCGCCCGGCCCCTGGGGGGCCCCCGGGCGGGGGGGCTGCGGGGGCCCCGCTTGGCTCCTTCGCCGACAGCCTGATCAACATCGACCCACCGCGGCACACGCGCCTGCGCGCCCTGGTGAGCCGGGCCTTCACCCCGCGCGCGGTCGCCGCCCTGGAGGGAACCGTGGCCGAACTGGCCCGGGACCTGCTCGAAGCGGTCGCCCCCCTGGGGCGGATGGACGTGATCGCCGACCTCGCGGGCCCGCTGCCCGTCATCGTCATCGCGGGCCTGCTCGGCGTCCCGGCGTCCGACCGGCCGCTCTTCAAGCGCTGGTCGGACCTGCTCGTCGGGGCGGACGGGCCGGACCCCGTCGCCGGCGGCGCCGGGCCCGGGGCGGCGCGGGCCCACGCCCAGGCCGAACTCGTGGACTACTTCCGGGCCGCCGTGCGCGACAAGCGCCGCCGCCCGGGGGACGATGTGCTCAGCGCCCTGCTGGCCGCCCAGCCGGACGGAGAAGACCTGAGCGACGCGGAGCTCTTCGGCTTCTGCACGCTGCTGCTGGTGGCCGGCCACGAGACGACGACCAACCTCGTCGGCAACGGCTTCCTCTGCCTGCTCCAGCACCCCGAGGCGGCGGACCGCCTGCGCGGCGAGCCGGGCCTGGTCCCCTCCGCCGTCGAGGAAGTGCTGCGCTTCAGCTCACCCGTGCAGGCCATGTTCCGCGTGGCCGCCGCCGACACCGAACTCGCCGGCCGCGCGATCCGCGCGGGGGAACGCGTCGCCGCGTGGATCGGCTCGGCCAACCGCGACGAGTGCGTCTTCGCCGAGCCGGAGCGCTTCTACCCGGCGCGCAGCCCGAACCGCCACCTCGCCTTCGGCACCGGCGTCCACTTCTGCCTCGGCGCGCCACTGGCCCGGATGGAGGGGCGCATCGTGCTGGGGGAGATGCTGCGCCGCCTGCGGGCGCCCCGGTTCGACCCGGACGAGGCGCCGGAGTGGTCCCCGGGCTTCGTGCGCGGGGTGAGGCGCTTCCCGCTGCGCTTTGAGGCCGTCGGGGGGTGAGGGGCGCTGGCGGGCGGGCTTGGGGCCGCCTAGCGGCCACCAGGGGCGCGGCGCGGGGCGTCAGACCCGCGGGGGCCGTGCGGCCGTCGAGCGCGCACCCCAGGCGCATTCGGGGTCTGACCGGCCTGGCCCTCGTCTGGGGGATGCTGGGCCCACCCCACCGTGGTCGAGGTGGTCCCACCAGGGCCGCGCGCGGGTGGTCGCGCAGGTAGGCGAACTTCTCCTCCGGCGGCGGCCAGGGCCGCCACGACCCCTCGCGCCTCGGGCCGGACGGGCGTCCGCCAGCCCCGCAGCCGTGCGCTCGGGCGGGGCGATGCGGAGGCCCCAGAGCGAGGCGACCCACTCCCGCTGGTCCAGGGCGAAGGCCGTGCCCCCCCACCTGGCCCGTCACCCCCCGCCGGCCACCTCGCGGTCACCTCCGGGGCGGGCGCCTCCGCCTCCCGGAGGGCGCGGGCGACCGGGTTCCGCGGCTCACGGAGCGGCGAAGAGCTGGCCCACATCGCGCGCGATGCCGGCCGGAGGCCTCGGTCGGCCGCCGCCACGGTCCATAACCAAGCCCGCGTCGCTCCGGCCCCCTCTGCGCGTCGGTGGTTGGCGACAGGCGGCGCGGGGGGTGTCGGGCGCACCCGCGGCCTGGGCCCGCCCCCTCAGGCCCGCCCGGTCGGGGCGTGCTCGGGTTGGTGACGGATCACGGAGCCGTCGTCCAGGCGCAGCCAGGAATCGAAGGCCCGCTCGCCCTGGCGCAGGCGGATCAGGCGCGCCCCGCGCGCCATGCCTTCCCGCCCGTAGGTGCCATAGCCGCCGGCGCGCCCGAAGCAGAGGCGGATGCCGTGCAACGAGCCGACGTAGTCGTTGATGTGGTCGTGGCCGGCGAAGACGCCCAGCACCTCGCCCACCTCGTGCAGGGCGGCGAAGAAGCCGCTGTTGACCCGGGGGCCGGACACGGGCTCGTACTTGCAGCCGACGCAAGGCTGCGTGGCCCAGACCTCGTCGTACTCCGGCAGCGGGATGTGCAGGAAGGCCAGGGCGGGCAACGGTCCGCCCACCGCCGCCGCAAGGGCGCGCGAAGCCTCCACGTACCAGGCGATCTGATCGCGGCGAATCCAGTCGTAGCCGCCCACCGCCGTCGCGGCGTAGGCCCCCGAGTCCAGGAAGTACAGGGCGGCGGCAGGCGCGGCGCCGGCGGGGTCGGCGACCAGGAGCCGGTAGTTGCCCACTCCGCTCACCCCGGCCGGCCCCGGCTCCGCCAGGCACCCCGGGCAGGAGCGCGCCACCTCCAGCAGGGCGCGCCGGTCCAACGACCCCTCGTCGTCGTGGTTGCCGAAGACCAGGGCCCAGGGCAGGCCGCGTTCGAGCACCGGCGCGACCGCGGACCGCAGGGCGGCCGCGGGGTCCGGACAGCCCTCGCCGGCGATGATGTCCCCGGTCAGGGCCACCAGGTCCGGCCGCTCCGCCTCCAGGATGCGGGCCGCCAGGGCGCTGGTCGCCAGATCGGCGGGGCCGCCGTTGGACCAGTGCAGATCCGTCAGTTGGGCGATGGTGAAGGTGCCGTCGGGGCGGAAGCGCAGGCCGGTGCTCACGCTGGCTCCTGGCCTCCCCTGGGGACCCCGGTCGAATCGTATGCCGGCATAACCCCCTGGGCGGTCCGGGCGGGACGGTGGGAGGGGCCGCGGGGGGCAGTGTCCCCGCCGGCGGCTGCGCCCCGACCCCCGTGACTCTCCGCCGGTCCGGGATCGCCTGTATCCGCCCCGGCTGCCGACTCCCCCGCCGCCGGGGCGGCGCCAACCCCGGCGCGGCCCAGATCCAGGCACCGGGGACCCCGACCCACCACGCTCAGCCGCGCCCCTCGCCGGTGGCGACGGGCCTGGAGGGGTCCCCGCTCCACTGCGACCAGGAGCCGGGGAAGAGGCGGCCCCGCCCGAGACCGACCCACTCCAGGGCCAGCAGGTTGTGGCAGGCCGTGACGCCGGAGCCGCAGGTCGAGATCACGTCCCGTGCGTCGCCGACCCCCAGGGAGGCGAAACGGGACCGCAAAGCCTCGGGCGCCAGGAAGCGGCCGGCGTGGTCCAGGTTCTCCCGGCAGGGGGCGGTGATGGACCCCGGGATGTGTCCCCCGCGCGCGTCCAGCGCCTCGCCCTCGCCGCGGTACCGCTCCCGGGGGCGCGCATCCAACACGAGCGGGCCGGGGCCCGCCACCGCTTGGGCGACCTCGTCGATCGTGGCCAGGGCCTCGCGCGGCCAGGGCCGGGTCCGGAAGCGTGCCGGGGCCGGCCGGGCCTCCCCCGTCTCCAGGGGGCCGGTCCACGCCGCCAACCCCCCGTCCAGCAGTGCGGCCGACTCGCCGAGGGCGCGCAGCATCCACACGCAGCGGGCCGCCAGGACCCCGCCGACGTCGTCGTAGCCGACCACGGTGGCCCCGTCCCCGATCCCGGCCCGGCCCATGCCCTCGGCGAACACCGCCGGGTCGGGCAGGGGGTGGCGTCCGGCCGCGGCGGAGGGCGGCCCGGACAACCAGCGCTCCAGATCCACGAACACGGCCCCGGGGATGTGTCCCAGGCGGTAGCCCTCCTCGCCCGAGCGCCCGGCGCGGCCCCCGCGGGCGTCGACGACGACGACGGAGGCGCGGTGGGCGGCCAGCCAGGCGGCGTCCACCACGGGCGGGAAGGCGCTGGCCTGGGGTCGGATCCCTTGGGGTGTGTTGTCTGCCATGGCTGGGACGCTACCAGACGCGGTGCCGCGGGACAAGGGGGACGCGTCGCCGACGGGGGGACGCGCGAGACCCGTCGGGCCAGGGCAGGCCCGCCCGAGGCCCGGCGCGGACCCGCCAGGCCGGGGGCAGGCCGGGTCCCCCGGCCCCGGGGAACGCGTCCGCGCCGGGGGACGGCGTGCACCCCTCACTGCCCGGCCGCCCGCAGCAGTCCGAGTCCGGGCGGCAGCGCCACCCGCACATCCCCGACTACCTGGCCCAGGGTGTTGCGCACCACCGGTTGGGCGAAGGCCGCCAGCCGGGGGTCGTCCGCCCCCTCCACACCGAGGGCCGCCAGGACCTGCAGCAGCACGGCCGTCGAGGCCCGGTGGCTGCCGTCGGCGACCTTCAGGGCGACGCCCAGGCCGGGCCCCTCCCCACGCAGTCCCAGGCACCAGACACCCTCCGCCCCCCCCTTGGTCAGCCAGCGCGCCCCCTGGCAGGCCAGCAACGCCGTGTTCACCTCGCCAGCGCCGCTGACCAACACGGGCCGGGCGGCCATGGCCGCCCCCAGGCGCTCCGCCGCGGCCGCCAGGTCCGCGCTCAGGACCCGACCACTGCCCAACCGGGCGAAGGCCGTGGCCATCCCCGTCAGGCTGACCGCAAAGGTGGGGACACCACAACCGTCGAGGCCCGGCGCCGGGGTCTCGCCGCAGGCTTGGCCAACGATTTCGGCGATCCACACCTGCAAGGGGTGGCCGGGGTCGAGGTACTCGTGCGACCAACCCTGGTGCACGCAGGTGGCCAGCATCCCGGCGTGCTTGCCCGAGCAGTTGTTGTGCAGTGGGGTCGGGGCGGCCCCGGCGCGGGCCAGGGCGGCGGCCGCGGCGGCGTTCCCCGGGGCGTGGGGGCCGCAGCGCAGGGCGTCCTCCCCCAGGCCCGCCTTGGCCAGCAGGCCGCGGACCGTCTCCTGGTGGATCGCCGCCCCCTCGTGCGAGCCGCAGGCGACGGCGAGTTCCGCCTCGTCCAGGCCAAGGGCGTCGGCCGCGCCCGAGGCGACCAGCGGCAGGGCCTGCAGCGGCTTGGCCGAGCTGCGCAGGAAGGCGCGCAGCGCGGGGTCGCCCGCGGCGGCGAGGAGCCGGCCAGCCGCGTCGGCGACGGCGACATGGACGGTGTGGACGGATTCGGGCAGGCCGCCGCGGGTGATCGTGACGGTGACCGGGGCCAGCGGCGTCGCGGGCAAGGCGCACGCACTTCCTTTCGTAAGGCGGGTCGTCGGGCGGGTCGTCAGGCGGGTCGTCAGGCGGGCGTCCGAGGGCGCCGGCCGGGGACACCGGTCCGGGAGAGCCCAGGTCGGGCGTCCCAATCGGGCGGCGGGCGGTCGCCGGCCCGTTCGGGGCATGTCGGCCGACTCTTCAGAGGCCCGGCGGCACGCCAGCGCTCTGGATGCCCGCGACGGGGAAGGCGCGTTTGTTGCACCTCGACCGCCCCCGCGGCCGCGGGGGCGGTCCCGTCTGCCACCGCCGCGGCCGAGGGCACGGCGGTGGTCCGGCTCACCCGCCCGCTCTGCGCCCCGGACGTCTGCAGGGCACCGCCCGCCCCGAGCGGAATGGGCCGGCGGGTGGGGAGGGCGCGCATGGCGGAACGGGGTGAGCCGCGCGCCTGGATCTGCTCGTATTTTCATCACCCGGGCGGGGATGGCCTGCGCCTGGCCTACAGCCACGACGGGTTCCGCTGGGAGCCGTTGGGCGGGGTCCGGCCGCTGCTGGCCCCCGCCCTCGGGCCGGAGCGGCCCCTGCGCGATCCACCTCGACGGGCAGGTGCTCGTCTACTTCGACAAGCACCGCAAGGGTAGGTACGGGGCGGTGCGTTCGGCGGACCTCCAGCACGGGGAGGGTGTCTCGGACCGGCTGGCCCTCCCGCCCCAGGCGCGCCACGGGCACGCCTTCCCGGTCGAGGCAGGGGTGCTGCGGCGGCTGCCGGCCGGGGCCGGAGGCTGAGCCGGAGCCGGAGCGGGCCCCCGGCCCCGCGCGAGCCACCGGCCCCCGCGCCGGGTGGGCGCCCGACGCCGTGCCGACATCGGCCGTCCTGCCCGCATCCCTGAGGAGAGGAACGGTGGTCCACCCTGCTCGCCGCCATTCTCACGGCCGGCCACGGCCGGCGTATCTGGCCCTTCGGCGCGACCCAGAACAAGGCCCTGCTGCCCGTCGGCGCCGAGCCGCTGCTGGCGCGCACCCTGCGCCAACTGGCGCTGGCCGGCTGCTCCGAGGTGCGGGTCGCCAGCGGCGGGCCGCAGGCGCGGCCCGTCCAGGCCTTCTGTCACCGGCAGGGGGTGGCCGTCACCGCGCCCATCCCCCCCACCGGCACGGCGGACACCCTGCTGGCGGCCCTGGGCGAGCACGCCGAGCCGGTTCTGTGCGTCTACGGCGATGTCTGGTTCCCGGAGGGGGCGCTGGCCGAGCTCCTGGCCGCCGGCACCCCCGCCGCCCTGGTCGCCCCCCTGGGCGCGGAACGGCCACAGGACTGGCTGTGCGCGGAAGTCGGCGGCGACGGCCGCATCCACGGCTGGCGCGGACACCCCCGCGGCGGCACGCACCGCTCCGCCGGGGCCTTCCTCTTGCCCCCTGGCTTCGTGACCCACCTCCGGACCAACCCCGGCTCCGGCGTGCGCACCCCCGTCGGGGGGATGCCCCACGCCGAGGCCGACCTCGAGGAGAGCCTGAACCTCTTCCTCCAAGACGGCGGTTACGTGCGCGCCGTGGTGCCGGCCACCCCGCCCGTCGATCTGGACAAGCCCTGGCACCTGCTGGCCGCCAACGCGGCCGCCACGGCGGAGCGGTTGCGCCCGGCCGTCGGGGTGCAGGCCGCCCCGACGGCCCGCGTCTCCGCGCAGGCCGACCTGCGCGCCCCCGTGATCCTGGAGGCGGGCGCGGAGATCGGCCCGCGGGTGATCGTGCGGGCCCCCCTCTACCTTTGCGCCGGGGCCCGCCTGACCGACGGGGCCATCATCGCCGGGCCATCCCTGCTCGGCCCCGGGGCAGAGGTCTCCGACTGCGCCCGCCTGGACCACGCCGTGATCGGCGCGCGCGCCAAGGTCGGGCATTGCGCCGAGATCACCGGGGTGCTCATGGAGGGCGCCTACGTCGTCCATTACTCCGAGATCTACGGGGTGCTCGGCCGCGGCGTGGACATCGGGGCCGCCACCGTCTGCGGCACCCTGCGCTTCGACGACGGCGCCTCGCGCCAGCGGGTCGGCGACCGCTGGGAGACGCCGGCCGAGCACGCCGACGCCTGCTACCTGGGCGACTACAGCCGCACCGGCGTAAACGTCACGCTCCACCCGGGGCGGATGGTCGGCGCGTACTCCTGCGTGGGCCCCGGGGTGCTGGTCAGCGAGGACGTCCCCGAGCGCACCCTGGTGCAGGTGCGCCAGGAACTGACCCGCCGCCCCTGGGGCCCGGAGCGCTACGGCTGGTGAGGCGGGGCCGGGACGGGTGTGGCGCCGGTCCTGGCCAGAACGCCTCTTGGCCCGCCTCTTGGCCGGAGAAGCCGGAGAGAAGCCGCGGCGGGAAGCCCCGCCCGTTGCCACGCGGCAGCGCCGCCACCAACCCCAAGCGCGCCTGCCTCCGCCCGACTTGCCCAGCCCTCACGGTCCAGGGAGCGACGCTCCGCCAACGGCCACCGCCGCTCCAGCGGCTTGGGACCCGTTCCCTGCCCGGCGCCCGTCGACGAGCGCCGGGCCCCGCCTGCCCGTATCCGACTCTGCCGAGCCGGTCGGCAGTCCGGGGGGGGTCTGCAGCATGCATGAAGAGAGCCTGGCCGTGGACCGCGCTGGCGTGTGCTACGCTCAGGGGGGTGGGGGGCGCCGCACGGTCGCCTCCACGGGCTCGGCTGAACGTGGCCTTGGCCCTCGCGGGGGGTCCCGGAACCTCAGGCGAACGGAGGCGGGCGATGGTGGCGATGACGCGTGAGGAGCTGCTACGCGAGTTGCGAGCCCTGCCGCCCACCGAACTGGATCACCTCCTGCAGGATTTGGTGGACGGACGGGGGGAGGACGCGTCCACCGTGGCAGAGGCAGAGGTGGAGCGCGCCGTCCGGGAGGTGATCCTGCGGTACAAGCCAGCGCTGGAACGGCTGGCTCGGCAATGAGGTAGCTGACCCTGGACCAAGTGGTGCGCATCCACGACATCGTGCTGGACCTTACGCCAGGTGCACGTGGCGTAAGAGACCGCACGCTGGTGGCATCGGCGTTGCAGCACCCGCTGACGAAGATCTTTGGGCAGGAGATGTTCCCTGGCGTGCCGCTGAAGGCGGCAGTGCTGATGGAGGGTTTGATTCAAAGCCACCCGTTTGTGGATGGTAACAAGCGTACGGCCGTGGTCGCCGCATGTACGGTGCTCGAATTGAACGGCTGCCGCCTGGATGCCCCACAGGACGAAGTCGAGGGGATGGCCATTCGGGTGGCCACGCATGCCATCGGCCGGGACGGCCTGAACCAGTGGATCATCTCCCGCACGCGCGCGGACGCTCAGTGATCGGGTGATCCGCGGGTGTCGCCCGGCCAAGCCTGGCTCGACTGCGTGGGCCCCGGGGTGCTCGTCAGCGAGGACATCCCCGAGCGCACCCTGGTGCGGGTGCGCCAGGAACTGACCCGCCGCCCCTGGGGCCCGGAGCGCTACGGCTGGTGAGGCGGGGCCGGCGTGGGGCCCGCCTCGGCTCCGGCGGCGCGCCCCAGCAGGGCCAGCAGCGGCGCGGTGGGAAAGGCGTAGCCGGCGTCCCACTCCTGGGCCAGCGCCCGCCAGGACTCCGCCGCGCCAGCGATCAGATCGGCCACGCCCTCGGCCGAGAGGGACGGCGGCAAAGAGAGGGGGGGCGGCACGCCGTCGCCCCGGCGGTGGTGCCGCGTCCCGGCGGCACGATCTCGGAGCATCATGGCCAGGACTAGACAGGCCTGGGCCATTTCCAGGGCCAGGTGGCCCCCGATCAGCAGGTCGCCGCGCCCGAGCTTCGCCGCAGCCACCACCGCGTTCCAGCGGAACCCGCGCTCCAACTCGCGGAAGGCACCGTCGTCCGGCGCCACGGGGCCGGCGGGGGCCTCCACCCCGGGGCGCAAGGCCTCGGGCAGGCCGCCGCCGGTCCGGTCCAGCACGACCCGCGCCCCGCCCCGCAGCGGACCGAGGGATACGGCGCAGCGCGGCAGGCGGGACTCGGCCACCAGCAGGAAGTCCACGCGGGCCAGGTCGGTGAAGCAGGCCCGCAGGGTGTGGTGGTCCGGTCCCGACGAGGTATCCAGCGCGTAGACCTCGCCTAGGCGGCCCAGCCAGTCCAGGGATGGCCAGAAGCGGTCCAGGGCCCCGTCGGCCAGCACCACCAGCAGATCCAAGTCGCTCCAGCGATCCAACTGGGTCTCGTCGACCCCCGACCCCACCACGGCCAGGCCTCGCACCCCGTCGAGCCCGGACAGCGCCGCGCAGCAACGCCGCAAGCGGGCGCGCCACAACTCGACAAGACCTGCCTCCTGCACGCCCAGTCCCCCTTCCCGCGTCCATCCCGGGCGCACCCCGCCCCCCCCCGCGGCCGCACCGCCGCCCCGCCCGGCGGTCAAGCCTCCCGGGGGCACGGCACGCCCCACGGGGGGCGCAGGCGCAACGACGCCTCGGAGCAGCCGACCCCGCGCTAGACCCGCCCTCTGCGCAGCCGGCTCCAGGGGCCCGGTGGTCGGCGGGACCCGCGACGTCCAGCATACCGCGAACGGCCGCCTCGTGGCCCCCGGCGGGAACCCGGCCCCCCGCCGCCGAACGCACCGGCTCGGGCTCCCCGCCGCCGCTGGCTGGGTCGCCCGAAGGGCAGGTGGCGCCCCGTGCGCGCGGTCGTGGTGGAGCGCCCTGGAAGCTATGGCGTCCGCGAGGTGGAGGCCCCGCGCCCGCGGCCCGGCGAGGTTACCGTGGAGGTGCGCGCCTGCGGACTCTGCGGCACCGACGTGCACATCGCCCACGGGGAGTTCCCGCCGTCGCCCTACCCCCTGATCCCCGGGCACGAGTTCGCCGGGGTGGTCGTGGAGCGCGGCCCCGGCGTGACGGCGCCCGCGTTGGGCGCCCGGGTCGCCGTCGACCCCACGCTCAGTTGCGGGCGCTGCGACGCCTGCCGTGAGGGGCGCGCCAACCTGTGCCTACACTGGGGCGCGATCGGCGACACGGTGGCGGGCGGCCTGGCCGAGCGGGTGGCGGTGCCCGCCGCCAACTGCCACGCGCTGCCCGCCGGCCTCGGCTGGGGGGAGGCCGCCCTGATCGAGCCGCTGGCCTGCGCCGTCTGGGGCGCGCGCCGCGCCCGGCTGCGAGCCGGGGACACCGTGGTCGTGCTGGGCGGCGGCACCATGGGCCTGCTGCTGGTCCAGGTGCTGCGGCGCCAGGGCGCCAGCCGGGTGACCGTGGTCGAGCCACGGCCGGATCGCCGCGCCCTCGCCCTGGAGGTCGGTGCGGACGTGGCCGTGGCACCGGGCGACGAGGGGGGGCGCCCGGCGGGCGAAGGGGATGCGGGCCAGGCCCCCCCGCCGGCGGCGGGCGGAGAGGCCGGCGGGGGGTTCGCGCTGGTCGCCGAGGCCACGGGCCGGCCGGAGTCGATCGAGCGGGGACTCGGCCTGGTGCGCCGCGGCGGCACCTTCCTGCAGTTCGGGGTGGCGCCGCAGGGCGCGCGCGTCCCCCTGTCCCCCTACGCCGTGTACTTCAACGACCTGACCATCGTCGGCTCCATGGCGATCAACGGCACCTTCCCCGCGGCGGTGCGGCTGGCGCCCACGTTGTCCCTCGCGCCGCTGCTGGCGCCGCCGCAGGGCCTGGAGGCGTACGCCGGGGCGATCGCCACCTTCGGCGGCGGACCCAGGCCCAAGCAGCAGCTGTGGCCGGCGGGGACGGGGTGAGGGGGGCTTCCCTACGGGCGGCGCCGACGGCGCGGGGACCG
>DAHWHV010000614.1 GCA_027335545.1 Clostridia bacterium | reverse complement strand
GCTGGCGGCCGCCCTGCCGGCGCGGTTCCCCGCCGACCTCCAGGTGCAGGCCCGCGTGCTGCCCGGTGGACCCGCGTGGCGCCCCGGCCCCCTGGCGGCGGCCGTGCGCGGGGTGCTGCAGGCTCGAGGCGTCCCCGCGGTCGGGCATCCGGCCGAACACGTCCTGTCGGTCGTCGTCGGGGCGGACGCGGCCCTCGCGGGCTGCTCCCCCGTCCGGTTGCACCTCTCGCCCTGGCCCGCCGGCGTGGCCCGCCTGCGTCGCGACCCCGACGAGATCTCCCGTGCCGCGCGCAAGCTGGAGGAGGCCCTGCTCCTCTTCGGCCTCTCCCCGCGCCCTGGCCAACGGGCCCTGGACCTGGGGGCGGCCCCGGGCGGGTACACCGCGCTGCTGCTGCGCCGTGGGCTGCACGTCACCGCCATCGACACGGGCTCGCTCTCCCCACGGTTGCGCGGCGCCCCCGGGCTGACGTTTGTGCGGGGCCCGGCGCATGGCGTCCCCCTGCCCGCCGGCCCGTTCGACCTGCTCACCGCCGACCTGAGTTGGGACCCGCTCCGCGCCGCCGACTGCGCCCTGCGCTTCCGTCCGCGTCTGGCGCCCGGGGCACACGGGATCGTGACCATCAAGTTCTTCGGCCCGGACGTGCCGGCCACCATCGCAGCCGCCCGCGACCGCCTGCGGCAGGGCTATCGGGTGCTGGCCATCCGCCACCTGTTCCACGATCGGCAAGAGGCCACCGCCCACCTGCAGGTCTGAGGCTGCCCCTACCCCCTTCCCCGCACCCCCTCCGGCACAGGCGAATGAACCGCAACCCGGAGGAACCGGGGGGGCCGGCAGCGAACCTGAGCGGGCCAACCCGTGAGGAGAGGCCGTGCACTAAGGGGGATGGGCGTGATCATCCGGAATGGGGAAGGACGCGGGCCTGGGCGGCGAAGGTTCCTGCGCTGGGCCGGGGCGGCCACAGCACTGGGTGGCGGTACGGTGCTGTCGGCCTGTGCGGGCTCCGGCAGCGCCGCCAACGGCAGCAGCAGCGCCAGCGCCCGGCCCACGACCAGTCGGCCCGTGACCGAGCTGACCTTCATGCCGTGGTGGATCTACTGGACCGCCACCGGCCGCTCCCTGGTGCAACAGCAGGCCGACACCTTCAGCGAGACGCATAAGGGCTTGCGCCTCAAGGCGCTGCCCGGCCCGCAGGGCGGCGGGGCCAGCACCAGCGGGGTCATCGCCTCGATCCTGGCGGGGAGCGGCCCCGACGTGATCGCCGACTGCTGCGGCGCCTTTGCGACCTATACCAGCCAGGGGGTCTTCGCCAACCTGACCCCGCTGCTCAAACGGGACAACATCAACATCAACACCTGGGCCAGGGCCCAGGCGGCCGCCCTGCACACGCAGCAGGGGCAGTTCGCGCTGCCCGTGTACAACGGACCGGTGGTCTATGCCTGCCGCCTGGACATCCTCGACACCCTGGGCCTGCCCTACCCCGACCCGCAGTGGACGTATACCGAGGCGGCCGATCTGTGGACGAAGTGCGCGGGCCAGTTCCAGTCCGGTGGCAAAGCGCAGCACCGGTACGGCGTGGACTTCTGGTGGCAACCCAACAGTTGGTACGCGGGGGATTTCCTGCTCTACGGCTTCGGTGGCGCGGAGATGGACCCCACGCGCACGCGCGCCTTGGTGGATTCCCCCGGTTCACTGGCCGCCCTGGAGTGGGTGTACCCGCTCATCTGGGGGAAGGTGATCGGCCCCTCGCAGGGGGCGCTCCACGACGGCACGGCAGCCTTCCACTGGGAGGGGGGCTGGAGCATCCCCCACAACGTGGTGAATTACGGGGCCAAGTTCAAGTGGGCCTATTACCCGGTGCCGAAGTTCCCGCATGGGCGAGCGACGTTCAACAACAACGACTTCTGGGGGATCAATGCCCAGAGCAAGCATCCCGACCAGGCGTGGGAGGTGCTCAAATGGCTCACCTACGACGACTCCTGGCAGCGGTTCTGCATGAAGACCACGCTGCTCGCCCCTTGTAAGGTGGCGTTGTGGGCTGAGTTCGAGCAGCAGCTGATCGCCACCGCCCCAATCCTCAAGGGCAAAGGGCTGCAGTGGTTCCGTGACGCGGCCGAGGGCGGCTACGGGTACCCCCAGGAGTTCTTCAAGTACCAGTGGAACCAGGCGGACACCCTGCTGGGTCAGGCCGTCGCCGGCATCTACGACCGCAAGCTCAGCATCAGCGGAGCGATGCGCCAGGCCGCCCAGCGCATCGACGCCCTGGTGGCCGCCGGGGCGACGATCGCCACCGAGGCCCGGAGCGCCAAGTCTGCCTTCCCCACGCACGGCCCGCAGATCGCCACCGTACCGCCGGGACTGTGAGCCGGGCCGGCCGACAGCCACCGTCACGAGGCGGCCCCCCCTGCGGCATAATGGGCGGGGCCGCCTCGGGGCCCGGGGAGGATGCCGCATGATCGCCGCGGTGTGGTCCGCGCTACTCCGGGACTCCCGTCCGATCGCCGCCTGGCTCGACGCCCACATGCCCGGTGGCTGGCCCCACTGGCTCTGGGCCGCCCTGCTTGTCGCCGCCGCCCTGGTCCTCGGCCGCGTCGGCGGCCGAGTCCTCGCCGCGGCGTTGCAGGCCGCCCTGCTCTTGGCGGCCGTCCTTGTCGCCTGGCAGATGGTCCATGCCCCCGCGCCCGCCCGGGCGGGGGGCCGGGCGGCGCCGCCGCTGTCCTGTCTGCTGACGGGGACCTGCGCCAAGGGCACCTCCGCCACCGGCAGCCCGCGGACCAGCGGGGCTACAACGCGCACCAGCGCCGCCGCCGTGTCGCTGGCGGCACGCCGCGTCCCGTGACCCCTTTCCGGCTCCGGTGCCTGGCGTGCACCGCGGGCGACGAGCCCCTCCCCCAGATGGCCTTCGGCCTCCCTGGGCCTTTGCGGGTGGCCCGGCTGAAGCAGCCGCGCCGGAGACGCCTCGCCGCGCATCCCCGGCGGACCGGGACGGCCAGCCCCACCCCGCACGGGCCCCGCCCGTCGTTGGACGTACGGCTCCGCTCGCAGGGCCTAGCCCCCTGGCGGTCGGCGCCCCAGGGGACCACCGCGCACCCACTCCGGACGGCACGCGCAGCGGCGCTCGGGGCTTCCGGGGGGGGGCCGGGCTTGGAAGCGTCGGCGCCCGGCCCCCCCCCGGAGGCCTCAGGCGCCGAGCGACCGGTAGGTCTCCCAGACGGCCAGGCCCACCCGAGCGATCAGGTCCCCCGCGACGCGCCCCGGGCCGCAGTCGCGCGTGAGTACGCTGACGACGATGCTTTGGCCGCGCAGATACAGGATGCCCACGTCGTGGCGGTGACCGGCGATGGCGCCGGTCTTGTGGGCCAACTCCCACGCCGGGAGGGTGCCCAGCGGCGCCAGAGGACCCTCTGGTTCCGGCAGCAACGCGGGTAGGGCATCCCGTTGCTGTTGGCGTTTGAGCGTCGCGACCATGCGGCGGCAGGCGTCCCAGGAGACCGCCTGACCGCGGGCGATGAGGGCCAGCAGGTCCGCTAACTCCCCCGCCGTCGCCGTGTTGACACCGAGGGCCCCCGCCGGGATCACCTGCAGGGTCCGGACCAGGCGCGTCTGGCGCAGGCCCAGCCGCTCCAGGCAAGCGTTGATGGCGGGAATGCCCAGGCACTCCACGATCATGTTGGTGGCCGTGTTGTCGCTCACGACGATCATCAACTCGGCCAGGTCGCGCAGTGGCAGACGCAGCCCTGGGGAACACACCTGCAGGACACCGGAGCCCGTGACCTGATCCTCGGCCCGCAGGCGGAGCCGGCGGTCCAGGGCGACGGCCCCGCGGGCCGCCGCATCGTAGAGCGCCACCAGGACCGGCACCTTGATCGTGCTCGCCGCGGCGAACGGCTCGGCGGCGGCGTGGTCGTACCGGTCCCCCCGCTCCAGATGCCGCAGGGATAGCGCGAGTGCGCCGCCCCGCGCGGCGGCCTCGGCGAGGAGCGCTTGGAGCCGGACGCGCAGGGCCTCTGGGACCGAGGGCTCAGGCAGGACGATCCCCTCCAGCCGGTGGGAACGGGTTGGAACGGGTTGGAACGGGACGGCGCCCGGTGCCCGGGCGCCGACGGGCCAGGCACGTTGGATGGCAGGGTTCTGGGCCGGGGCGACCGAACCTGCCGTTTACGGTGCCGGCGGGGACGGCCCTGGACCGACCGCCCTGCTCGAGACCGGGCGTCCGGGTTGTGGGGGGGGGACGGGACTGTGCATCTGGCCGGGGTGGAGCTCTGGAGCGTGCTGCTGATCGTGGCCGCGGCGGTCGTCGGCCTCTACTTTCGCGCCGAGGCCATCGTGGCGCCCAAAGCCCCGGCGGTGATCCACTGGGTCGTGCGGGTCGTCGTCGCGGTCATCGCCTGGCACCTGCTCCGCCAACTGCCTGTCCTCATCCACGTCCGCCTTTGAGGGTCGCGCCGCGGCGCGTGCGCTTCCGGGGGAGGCGCCCCGGCTTCCGCGCCCCAGGGCCCCCACGACGCATCACCAGGGCCGGGGGCCCGGTCGGAGCGGTGTTCACGCGGCCGGGCGGCGGAGGACCCCGAGGGCCGCCGCGAGCTGCGGATCCTCGGCCGGGTGGCCCAGGGCGGCCTGCGTCTCCCCTGGGAAGGCCACGCTCAGATCCGGGACCAGGCCGTGCCCGCCGATCTCCCGGCCCTGCGGGGTCGAATACCGCCCCACGGTCAGCTTGAGGGCGGCGCCCCCTCCGAGCGGGAACACCCGCTGCACGACTCCCTTGCCAAAGGTGCGCTCACCCACCAGCAGGCCCCGGTGGTGCTCCTGGATCGCCCCGGCCAGCAATTCGGCGGCCGAGGCGGTGTGGCCGTTGACGAGCACCGTGCAGGGCACGCCCACCGGCTGCGGCGAGGGCACGGTGAACACCCGTGGCGCCCCGTCCCGCACGTGCAGGCGGGCGACCACCCCTGCCGGCAGAAAGTAGCGGGACACCTGCACAGCGGCTTGCAGGACCCCCCCGGGGTTGTTGCGCAGATCCAGGACCAATCCGCGCATCCCCTCGGCGGCGAGCGCCTTCAGGCCCCTGCCCACTTCCCCGGGGGTCCGGTCGTTGAACATCTGGATGGCGAGGTAGCCCACGTGCCCGGGTAGCATCCGCCACTGGACCGTCGACACCACCAGCGTGCGCCGGGTCAGGGCGAAGCTCAGCCGGATCGGGGGGCCCCCGGACACCGCACGCTCCACCTCCAGGAGGAGGCGGCTCCCCGCAAGACCGGCGAGGCGGCTGCGGACCGCCGCGGCGGCGAGGCCCCCCAGCGGCACCCCGTCGGCGGCCAAGAGACGGTCCCCGACCCGCAGGCCCGGCTGGGCCCCCGACGGTGCGCCCAAGAAGGGCGTCGTGGCGGCGGGACTCCCGGGGGAAATGCTGGTCACCACGGGTCCCAGGCCGGGCGCCACGCGGACGGACACGCCGATCCCCGAGTAGCGGCCCCGGCTGGTGCTGCGCAGCACGTGGAAGCTTTGGGGGGTGAGGTACGTCGAGTACGGGTCGTGGAGGCTGGCCACGGCTGCGCGCAGGGCGGCGGCCGTCACGTGGGACATGTCCGGGGCGGCGAGGTAACGGCTCTGGATCAGCGCGAGGCCGCGCAGCAGGTTGCGGAAGCCGGGAGCGGGGGTCAGGAGGCGGAGCGCGGCCGCCTCCGCCCCGGTCGGCGCCCCGCCGCGGACCCGCGGCGCCAGGCGCAGGGTGAGCGCGGCAGTGAGTACGGCGGTGAGCAGCACAAGCAGCGCGCCGCCGAGGACGGCGGTCCGCCGGGCGATCACGTCCATCCCCCCTGGCCTCGCCGGGCGACGGCGAGCGCGTGGCGGCCGATCACCAGGGCGCGGACCCCCGGGCGGCCCACGGCCCCGCTCTCCCGATCCGTTCTCCGACGCTGGCGCCAGCTCGGTCGCTGGCGCTGTCTCTATCTCTATGGCTGCGACCCGGGGGTGTAGGACGGGGGCGCGGCCCACCGGCCGCGGCGGGATCGGACCGCGCGCCGCGGCGCCCTCACACGTTGAGGTGGCGCCGGACCGAGATCGCGCTACCGAGGGCCCCCAGCAGGAGGCCGGCCACCAACAGCGCCTCCACCAGACTTGGCAACAACGCCTGCGGCGGCAGCAGGGGGAGGAACGGCAGGTTGACCGAGGCGAGCCCCTGCAGCCAGCGATAGCCGAAGAACACGGCCGCCCCGGCGAGCACGGCCCCCAGCACCCCCAGCACAGCCCCTTCGATGAAGAAGGGGAAGCGGATGAAGCTGTTGGTGGCGCCCACCAGCTTCATGATGCCGATCTGGTCCCGCCGGGCGTACACGGTCACCCGCACCGTGTTGCCGATGACCACCAGCGTGGTCAGCGCCAGGGCCGCCACCAGGAAGAGCCCTACGTAGCGCAGGGCCTGCGTGAACCCGAACAGGCGGTTGACGGTGGTCTGCGCATCCTGGACGTGGGTCACGCCCGGCAACGCGGCGATGGCCGCGGCGACGCCCGCCACCTGCCGGGGGTCCCCCACGTACACGTCGGCGGCATCCGGCAGGGGGTTGTGGGTCCTGACCTGGGTGATCAGGGCGCGGGCACTCCTGAACTGCGCGGACAGGTTCTGCAGGGCCTGAGCCTTGCTGACGAAAACTACCCGGCTCACCCCAGGGAGGGCCGCGATCTCCCGCAGCACCCGCCGCTCCCCGGGCACCGCCCCGCTCCCGACACGACTCGGCTTGGCCGGAGCCGTGGCCGAGGCGGCCCCGCTCACCGCCCCTGCGGAGGCCGGCGTGGTCCCGGACGCATGCGGCGCCGCCGTCGGCGCGACCCTGGCCGTAGCTGGGACCTTGGCCGTCGCCGGGACCCGAAGGTAGGCCACCACCTGAACCTGCGCGTCCAGGACGGACGCCAGGTGTTGCATGTTGATCGCCAAGAGACTGACGATGGCCAGCACCAATAGCGAGATCGCCACCGTCGTCACGGCGGCGATACTGAGCAGGCTGTTGTCCCAGACGCTGGCGAGGGCCTCCCCGCCGAGATGCGCAAACGTCCGCAAGCGCAACTCCCCACGTCCCCCGTTCCCGGCCCGGCACACGCCGCCGTGGCCGCAAGGCCTCCCCCTCGGCACCTACCCCCGGCGGCTGCCCCGACCGGGCCAGGCCGCCCCTGCCGTCGCGGCGCCCGCGGCGGCGGCGAGTCGCCGCTCCAGCTCGGCCGGCCGCCCCTGCTCGTCGTGGTGGTAGGCACCCCGGTGCTGGTCGCGCACGATCTGCCCCGCCTCGATCGCCACCACCCGGCGGCGCAACGTGTTCACCATCAACTCGGAGTGCGTGGCGACGATCAAGGTCGTGCCACGGCGGTTGATCTCCGCGAGCAGCGCCGTGATCCCGCGCGCCGTCTCGGGATCGAGGTTGCCGGTCGGCTCGTCGGCGATCAGCAGGGCTGGGTTGTTGACGACAGCCCGCGCCAGCGCCGCGCGCTGCTGCTCGCCCCCGGAGAGCTCCGCGGGTAGCGCGGCCTGCCGCTCGCGCAGTCCCACGATGTCCAGCAATTGCCCCACGCGCCTCCGGATTTCGCGAGGGGAATACTCGGCGACCACCAGGGGAAAGGCGATGTTCTCGGAGACCGTCTTGCGGGGCAGGAGCTTAAAATCCTGGAATACGACCCCGATCTGGCGCCGCAGCAGGGGCACCCGCCGCGCCTCCAGCCGCATCAGATCGTGGCCGTTGACCACGATCTTCCCGGCGCTGGCCCGCTCCTCGCGATAGAGCAACCGCATCAGGGTGGACTTACCTGAGCCGCTCGGGCCGATCAGAAAGACGAACTCTCCCCGCTCGATTTCCAGACTCACGTCGGCCAAGGCCACCGACGCAGGTGGGTAGACCTTGCTCACATCCGCCAGGCTGACGATGGCAGGTTCTTCCCTTCGCACGCTCCTGCTGCGCCCATCCCTGGGTCGCTGCCCAGCGGGGTTCGACTAAACTCGGCGAGTTCCTGCAGCGTGCCGTCGTTATGCTGCCGCGTGCCGCCGGACCGCGCCGGGGCGCCTGGACGGCGGCGAGCCACGGCGGGTGCGGCCGTCCAACGGGCCCCGCCCTCAGGGCGCGCCCCCACCCAGCAGGGCCAACAGGGCGGCGTCGTTGCGCCTGGCCAACGCCTGCAGGCGTTCCACGGCCGCCTCCAAGGCCGCCTGGTCGGCCGGACGGGCCGGGAACACCGCCCGTACCTGCGCGGTGATCGCGGCGGCGGAAGATTCGAGCCCCAGGGCGCAGTGCCCTCGCCCCAACCCCCGCAGAAAGGCCTCGATCTTCGGGTCGTAGCTCAAGCCCACCGCCGGCACCCCGGCGAGCGCCGCGAGGATCAGGGCGTGGAGACGCATCCCCAAAACGGCCTGGAAGCCGGCGAAGACCTCCGGGTAGCGCTCCGGGGCGATCGGCCGGCGCAGGACGATCGCGGGCTGGGCCATGCCCGCCGCCACGGCCTCGCAGGCGGCGGCGTCCTCCGGGAACTGCATCGGCACTAGGACGATCCGGGCCGGCAGGGCACGCGCCAACGCGTCCGCCGCTCCGGCCAGGGCCGCCGCCACGGCCGCGGCGGGGTGCGGCCGTGGGGCGATCCCCAGCGCCACCTCTCCGGGGCGGAGTCCCAACTGGGCCAACTCGGCCGGCACGGCGGTCCCCGGCACCGGGCGGGGCAGGGCGAGTGCGGCGTCCGCCGTGATCTCCACCCCCGAGACGCCCGCGGACTGCAAGAGTTCCGCCGACTCCGCATCGCGCACGGTGACCCGGGCGGCCCCACGCAACAGGCGGAGGCTGGCCCGGGCCCAACCCGCGCGGAGGGGGCCGATCCCCTGGGCGTAGATCATAAAGGGCTTACGCAGGACCCGTGCCGCGGCGATCACCCCGAGGTAGTACGGCACGCTGGCTGGCCCTGTCGCATCCTGGAGCAGGCCGCCGCCGCCGGAGACGAGCAGGTCGCAGCGCGCCACGGCGCGCAGCACGGCGGGGACGGCCTGCCGCGGCACGGCCGAGACGCCGTGTTCCCGCCGCGTGCGCGCAGGATCGGCCGACAGCACCTCCGCCGTATGCCCCTGAAGGACGCGAAGCATGGCCCGCAGGATGACCTCATCGCCCGCGTTGCCAAACCCGTAGTAGCCGGAGATCAACACGCGGGCCAGCCGCAGTGCCCCCCTCCCTCGCCGCGCGGGCCGCCCTGCCGGGAGCCGCGGCGGCCCGGGTGCTCAGCCACCCCCCGGGGCCTGCCCGCCGAGGCGCGCCCCCCACCAGACGGCGGCCAGCGCCGCCGTGCCTGCGAGCACGCCCGCCGCCAAGTCCCGCGCCTCGCGGCCCACGGACAGCCAGAAGGGCATGGGCAGGCGGGAGAAGGCGTCTACCAGCCCGACCTGTGAGACGGCGGCCCCCGCCAGGCACAGCAGGAACGCCCGGCGCCGCCGGCGCTCCGCGCAGAACACGGCCAAGAACAGCGAGGCGTAGCCGATGATGGCCGCGGCGGCCGGCCGGGCCGGCACCAGGGCCCCAGGCAGGCGGCTCGCCAAGGCGTGGCCGCCGCCGGCCCACCAGAGGGCGGTGACGGCCAAGGCGAGGCACATGGCCACATCCCGATAGCGCACCGGCTGGGCGCCCAGCCAGCGGGCCTGCCCCCGCAGCCCGGCGGCTCCAGGCCCACCGAAGCCAGCGTAGACACCGCCCCCCGCGAGCGCAAGCAAAGGGAGCAAAAGGGCCGTGAGGCGAAGCCCGCTCCAGGACACCCACGCCAACATGTGCAGCGTATCGCCCAGCAGCGTCGCCACCAGGAGCGCCCCGGCGAAGGTGATGGCGGAGACCGTCAGCGCGCGCGCCAGGGCACGGCGCCACACGCGGCCGAAGCTGGTCCCGGGCGGCTCTGGCGCCATCCCTGGCGGGTGGACCCAGACCCTTGCCAGATGGCACAGCGCCAGGCCGCCGAACACCGACCCCGCCGCCACCGCGCCCCACTGCACGGTCAACGTGGGGGCGGCGACGGCCAGCAGGGTCGTGAGGCCCCCCAGCACGACGAGCGGCCGGTAACCATACCGTCCGAGGGCGGGGAGGAGCACATCGAGGAGCAGCAACGTGGCCGCCACCACGGCGAGGCCCTGCAGGACCCGCTGGGCCGTGGTCACCCGGATCGCGGGCAGGGGACGCGGCGGCCCAAGCGAAAAGCCGCGGGCCCGCAGGGCCGCGGCGAGCCGGGCATACAGGGCCATCGCGCGCCGCAACCTCTGGGGCCCCAGGTGCCCGGCGGCGGCGGGGTGCGGCAGGACCGGCGCGTCCGCCTGCGCATCCGGATGCAGACCCGGATGCAGACCCGGATGCAAATAGAGGATGCGCAGGTTGTGCCGCTCCACCCGGCGGACCAAGGAGGCGACCAGGGGACCGGCGGGGCGCTCGGCCGACGCCGCGGACACGCTGTACACCCGGACGGTGTGGCCGCTCAGGACGGAGGTGCTGAGACGCCGCGTGCCGGGTTGGTCGACGTTGCCCGCACCGGAGGCGTTGGCGAGCACCCCCAGATTCCAGCCCGCGCCGAGCAGGATCCGCCCGAGGGTGGCGAGATGGTTGGGATCCCCGGGGATCGCCCGGGTCGAGGCCCCGGCGAACAGCACGGTATGGACGGGCACACCGGCCGCCGCCAGGGCGGCGAACAGGCGCCGGAGTCCCGCGCCACTGTAACCGGCTGGCGTGCCGGCGGGGCGCGGGACGACATCCAGCCCCGACGCGCGGGCCAGGGAGAAGGACTGGGGCCGGAAGCCGAGCGGCACGGTCAGGACGGCACTGGGTGGCAGCGCGACGCTGATGGCGATCTCACGGGCGACCAACTGCTGCGAGACCGTCAGCCGGGGACCGAGGCCCGCCGTCAACCCGGCGGCGATGAAGCGCACCAGGCCGCGATCCGCGGCCGGCACCAGGGCGTACGTCCCCGTCGGATCGATCACCGGGCCGCGTCCGAGCGGGCGGCCGACGGCCTGCCGCACCGCGGACCACTGCGCACCAGACATGACGGCGGCGACTCCGGCCTGCTGCAGGGAGGCCAAGCTCTCCTCCGGGACCCCGAGCCCCACCACCCCGAGCGCCTTCAGGCGCTTGAAGACGGTGACCGCAGGGACACCGTCGCGCAACGCGAGCTGGGTGAAGGCGCCCTGGTCCGCGACCAACTCCACCCGGTGGTTGGCCTGCTCAGCCGCCAGGCGGGCCCGGAGGTCCGGCAGGCCGCTGAGCAGGCCCAGGGCGATAAGGAGCAGGAGAATGCGGCGGTGCCAGTGCAGTGCAGCGTGCCCCCCCAGGCGCCTCCCGCCAGCGTTGCGTTTGGCGGCAGACTCTGCCCTCGCCCTGATCGCCGGGCCCTCGCGGCAGAGGAGCGACGCTGGCCGCGCCCGGGGCCGCGCCCGCCGGGTGCCCCGGGCCGCCGAGCCGCGATCCGGGGCGAGCGTGCCACGCACCGGGCAGCCGCCTGGGCACTTTCCGCCCGCCCGGCCGCGATTCCTCCTCACTCACCCCATCCCTCACCCCAGCACTTCCCCATCACTCACCCATCACTCACCCAGCCGCCACCCAGCCGCCACCCAGCCGCGCGGCGCGGGGGTGCAGGGGGAGAGGCCCACGCCCCACACCGGAACTGGGCCGCAGCGAAGGGGAATGGGACGCCCGGGCGAGAAGCACCGCCCGTGGGCCGTGAAGACCGCGGCGCGGAGCACCCGCCGCAGGCGGGGCCCGGTCGGCCGCCTCGCCGGACCGGCCGCTGCCCCTCCGGCGGCGCACGCCGTCCCGCCCGCGCAACCTGCGGCAAGGGGGATGATCCGCATGAGCCTTCAGTCGCAGAGCCTCCTCTGGCCAGGCGGCCCCCAACGGGCACGGCCAGGGACACGCCTCTCCCAGACCACCTGCGCCGATTTGGACGTGGCGGAGCTGGCCCGCGCCCTGGCTGGCCGGGACCGTCGCCGGCTGGAGATGGTCTGGTCGGTGCTCACGGTCATGGGCAGTGACGCCGACACGATCACCTACCGCCAGGAGGTCCTGGAGGACGTCCTGGCCGACCAGCGCCTGGTGAGCCGGCTCTCCGGGCTGCTGCCCCTGCTGGCCGAACTGGGGCGGGGCGACGACCCCACGGCCGGTGGCGAGGACGACTGGGGCGTCCTGGAGCTCACCCGACGCCTGACCGACCTCTCCCTCTATGTGCGGGCGGTGACCGAACTCCGGGCGGCGCTCACGGAGGCCGAGCCGCGCTCCGCCGGCTTGCGCGGCCTGCACGACGGCCTGGCCGCCGAAATGGGCGGGGATGCCTTTCGGGCCCTGGACGAGGAGTTGCCCCGCTTGCGGGAAAGCGTCAAGCAGGGCGAGTGCATCACGCTGGCGATCAACCTCAAACCCTCCTGGGAACCGGAATCGGCTGCCATCCTGGCCATCGGCCCGCGCACGCCCGGACGCGGGTCCATGCTCGACCGCCTCTTCCATGGCGCGCAGAGCGAGGGGCGAGGCCTGAGCCCCCTGCGGCGGGCGGACCCCGTCAACCTCTATCATCAGGACAACGTCCTCTTCCGCGACCTGCGCACGCTCCTGGAGGCCACCGCCGGCGCGGCCCTGTCGGCCTTGGAGAAGTTTCAAGCCGTGAATGCGGGCAAGCTGGCGCACCTGGAACCCGAACTCGCCTTCTACCTGGGTGCCGCTGCCCTCTTCCACCGGCTGCGCGCGGCCGGCCTGCCGCTCTGCCGACCCGAGGTGGCTCCCGCGCAGGAGCGCTCCTGCCACATCCAGGGGGGCTACAACGTCGCCTTGGCCTTGCGCATGCTGGCGGATCGGGACGGGCCGAGACGGATCGTGCCCTCGGACATCACCTTCGACGGGAAGTCGGGCCGCGTCTGGATCCTCACCGGCCCCAACCGGGGCGGAAAGACCACCTTCATCCGGGCCGTCGGCCTCGCGCACATCCTCTTCACCGCTGGCCTCCTGGTGCCCGGCACGGCCGCACGTCTGTCCCCGGTCGACAGCGTGATCACCCACTTCCTCGCCCCGGAGACCGCCAAACCGGGTGAGGGCCGCCTGGACGAGGAGGCCGAGCGGCTGGCCGAGGTCTTCGCGGAGGCCACGCCGGGCAGCCTGGTGCTGCTCAACGAGGTGCTCGCGGGCACCAGCCAGGTCGAGGCCCTGGGGTTGGCGGTGGACGCCGTGCGCGGCTTCAGGCTCCTCGGGGCCCGCTGCATCTACGCCACCCACCTACACGACCTCGCCGCCGCCACCGAGCGCGTCAACGCCTCGGTGCCCGAGGCCGACAGCCCCGTGGCCAGCCTGGTGGCGGGCGTGTTGGGGCCCGACGAGCCGCAGGGGCCGGAGCCGATCTTCCTCCGCCGCCCCGGGGAGGACGACGACGCGTCGCACGGCCCCGGACCCGATCCGGCCGACCGCGGGGAGGGGGAGCCGCGCCCCACCTTTCACATCGTGCCGGGACCGCCCCGGGGACAAAGCTTCGCCTCGGCCATCGCCCGCCAGCACGGCATCAGTTTCGACCAGCTGAAACGCAAGCTCGGCGAGCGCGGCTTCGGGACGACCTGACGGCGACCGCCCGCCGCGCAGGCCGGCAGTGCGCGCCGGCCCGCGCGGCGGCGCAAGGGGCGTATCCGGCTCAGAGGCCGAGCAGGGGCAGCAACTCCCCCAGCCGCCGGATACGGGCACAGGGGGCGTCGGGCCAGGCGTCCCAGCGATCGTAGAGGGCCGCCGCCAAGCCGCAGGCCTGAGCGCCGCGCACATCGACCGCGTAGAGGTCCCCAACGTAGAGGGCCTCGCCGGGGACCACCTCCAGGGCCTGCAGGGCGGCGTCGAAGATGCGGGGGTCCGGCTTGGCCACGGCGACGGTATGGGAGTCGACGACCACCGCGAAATGCTGGCGCAGGCCAAAGCCGCGCAGTTGCTCCTCCACGCGACCATCCGCGTTGGAGACCACGCCGAGGCGCAACCCGGCCCCCGCCAGGCGCGTCAGCACCGCGCCCGCCTCCGGGTCGACATCGTTCCAGAGCCCCCCCGGTCGCCTGCGGTGCTCGTCGGCCGCCGCCGTGGCCAGGGCCCGGCCGGCTTGGGCGTCGAGCCCCAGGGTCGCCGCCACGGCCCCGAAGTAGCCCGGGAAGAACCCCTCCCCCGGGGGCCACCCGTGGCGTCGCACCAGGGCGTCCGCGTGCGCCATCGCCTCGACGGCCACCCCGCTGCGTCCCGCGAGAAAGGCATAATCCAGGTGGGCCAGGGTGTTCCCCACATCGAACAGCACCACGCGCATCGGTTATCCCCCCGGGTCCGGCGAGTTCGGCCCGGCGGCGGCCCCCCCCTCCACCGTCCAGGGGGATGCGCGCCGCCCGCGCCGGGGGCGATGTCGGCGTCAGCGCCCGCGCCGGGGCGCCGGTGCCCTGGAGCCGAGGCGGCAGGCGCGAGTTCCTGGTACCCCGCCCTCCCTCCGGGGGGCAGGGCGCGCGGAGTGCCGCATGAAAAGGGGGACGTGGCGTTGCGACAGGTGGCGGTCCCGTGGCTGGCGCGGACGCTGCCCGCGATCGGGCAGGGCACGTGGGGGATGGGGCGGTCGCCGGCCCACCGGGCGGCAGAGGTGGAGGCGCTCCGCCTCGGGCTGTCCCTGGGCATGACCCTGATCGATACGGCGGAGTACTACGCGGCCGGGGGGGCCGAACGGGTCGTGGGCGAGGCGATCCGCGGGTGCCGTGACCAGGTCTTCCTGGTGACCAAGGTCTGGCCCTGCCACGCCCGCGCCCAGGCGGTTCTGGAGAGCGTCCATGCCTCGCTGCACCGCCTCGGCACCGATCACCTGGATGCCGTGCTGCTGCATTGGCCCACCCGCTCGGTGCCCCTGGCGGAGACCTTCCGCGCGTTCGAGCGCCTGAGCCAGGCCGGGACGATCGGGGCATACGGGGTGAGCAACTTCGGCCCCGCGTGGCTGGCTGCGGCCGACGCGGCCGGTCGGCCGGCCTTCAACCAGGTGCCCTACAGCCTGGCCGACCGCCGCGTCGAAAACGCGATCCTGCCCCATGCCCAAAGCCGCGATCAGGTGATCCTGGCCTGGTCCCCGCTGGGACACGGACGCCTGCGCTCCTGGCGAGCGTATCGGGAGTTGGCCGCACTGGCCACGGCCAGGGGCATCACGCCCCACCAGGCCGCCCTGGCCTTCCTGGCCTCGCGCGCCCAGGTGGTCTCCATCCCCAAGGCCGCGCGCCTCGACCACGTGCGCGCCAACGCGGCCGCCGGGGACATCTCCCTCAGTCCGGCCGAGATCCAGCGCCTGGAAGCCGCTTTTCCGCGGGGTCCACAGAGCGGGTTCCCCATCCTGCCCCCCGTGGACCCCGCGTTCCGGCTCCTCCTCTGGGTCGAGCGGCGCCAACACCGCGTCTGAGGCCAGGCGCCGAGGGGCGGGCCCCCCCCGGCGCCAGAGGGCCTCACCGCCCCGGGACCCCGGGGGGCAGGCCCGACCCTGGGGCGTCCCGCCCCTGCAGCCCCAGCCACCCTACCTCGTCGGCGCTGAGGGCAAGGCGCAGGGCGGACGCGCTCTGGCGCAACTCCTCCAGCGTGAGCGGGCCGATGATCGCGCTGGTGGGGAAGGGTTGGTGGAGCACGTAGGCCAGGGCGACCTCGGTCGCCGTGGCCCCCTTGGCCCGCGCCAAGGCCGCCGCCCGCCGCAGGCGCTCCCAGTTGTCCTCGCAGTAGTACACGCGCACCATGTCGGCGTCGTCGGTGCGCTCAGGGCCGAAGCGCCCCGTGAAGAACCCCCCGGCCTGAGCCGACCAGGAGAAGAGCGGGAAGCCGGTCCGCTCGTGCCAGTCCCGCCCCTGGCGATCCAGGGAGATGCAACCCGGCCAGCGCGCCTCCTTGGCCCGGGCCAGGCTCAGGTTGGTGCTGCTGCACACGAAGCCCGTCAGGTCGTGCTCCCGCGCGTAGGCGTTGGCCTCCTCGATCCGCCGCTCCGTCCAGTTGGAGGCGCCGATGGCGCGGATGCGGCCGGCGCGCAGATGGAGGTTGAGCGCCTCCATGATCGGGCCCACCGGCAGGCCTGGGTCGTCGCGATGGAGCAGGTAGAGGTCGATCACCTGCACCTGCAGGCGCTCCAGGCTGTCTTGCAGATCCGCGGCGATCGCCGCTGGCGTCACACGCGGGCCCCGTCGGTCCGGGTGGGCCCCCTTGTCCAGGAGGATCACGCGCTCGCGATTCCCGGCACCCTGCAGCCAGCGGCCGAGGGCGCGCTCGCTCCGCCCCTCCCACTCGCCGCCGTAGTTGTGCGCGGTGTCCAGCACGTTGCCCCCCATCTCCACGAACGCCTCCAGCAGGCCAGCCGCCTGCTCCATGCGCTCGGGAGTGTAGGCCATCGTGCCCAGGGCCAGGCAGGAGCACTGGCCGATCCCCGGGACGTCGATGAACCGCATCACCGTCCGGCCCCCCTCTCTAGCGTCGGCGCATCGAGCGGCCGCTCCGGCCCGCCCGCCGCTCAGCGCAGTTCCAGCACCAGGACCGACTTGGCGGGCAGCGTCAACGCCACGGCCCCGGCGGTCACCCGCGCCCCGTGCCACTCCGCAGGCTCCACGGGGGAGGTGCCGAACGTGTTGTGGGCGTTCATCTCGTCCGCGGTGAGCAGGCGCCCCGTCACCCGCTCGGGGCGCCAGCCACGGAACTCGCAGGAGAGGGCCGTCTCGGCACGCGGGTGCGTGTTGCAGAGGGAGACGTGCACCGCCCCCTGGGCATCGCGCGAGGCCGAGGCGGACAGCAGCGGGATCGCTTCGGCGCCGAACGGGTACCGCCCCGCTTCGAGCTCCACGGGCAGGAGCGTCGCGTTCTGGTGGACCTTGTACATCTCGAAGACATGGTAGCTGGGTGTGAGCACGATCTCGGGTCCCGCCGTCAGGACCATCGCCTGCAGCACGTTGACCGTCTGGGCGATATTGGCCATCCGCACCCGCCGGCAGTGGTTCTGGAAGAGGTTGAGGTTGATCCCGGCCACCAGGGCGTCGCGCAGCGTGTTCTGCTGGTACAGGAAAGGCGGGTTGGTCCCCGGCTCCACGTCGTACCAGGTGCCCCATTCGTCGACGACCAACGAGACACGGCGCTGGGGGTCATACCGGTCCATGATCGCGCCGTGTTTCGTGAGCAACTCGTCCATGAACAGCGTGTTTCTCAGCACCGAGAACCACTCCGACTCCCCGAAGTCGGTCGCCGAACGGCTCGCCGGTCGCGGCGCCGGATGGGTGTAGTAGTGGAGGCTGAGTCCGTCCAGCAGCGGCCCCGCCTCGCGCATCAGCACCTCGGTCCAGCGGTAGTCCGCCCCGTTGGGCCCACAGGCGATCTTCTCCAAGCGGTTTCCGCTCAGTCGGCGTACATAGGTCTGATAGCGGCGATAGAGGTCCGCGTAGTACTCCGCCCGCATGTGCCCGCCGCAGCCCCAATTCTCGTTGCCGACCCCGAAGAAGGGGAGGCGCCAGGGGTCCTGGCGGCCGTTGCGGCGGCGCAGATCGGCCAGCGGCGATGCGCCGGCGAAGGTGGCGTACTCGACCCAGTCCTGCATCTCGCGCACCGCGCCGCTGCCGACGTTGCCGCAGATGTAGGGGTCCGCCCCCAGCAGTGCGCAGAGGTCGAAGAACTCATGCGTGCCGAAGTGGTTGCTCTCCACGACCTGGCCCCAGTGGGTGTTGACCATGGGGGACCGCTCGGAGCGCGGCCCGATGCCGTCACGCCAGTGGTACTCATCCGCGAAGCAGCCGCCCGGCCAGCGCAGCACGCCGGGGCGCAGCCGGCGCAGGGCGTCCACCACGTCCGTGCGGATGCCGCCCAGATTCGGGATCGGCGAGTCCGCTCCCACCCAGAGACCCTCGTACACACAGCGCCCCAGGTGCTCCGCGAAGTGTCCGTAGATGTTCTTGTGGATCGTGCCCCCGGTTGCCGCGGCATCGACCACC
Organism: Clostridia bacterium; assembly: GCA_027335545.1. The sequence continues at coordinate 1,053 of DAHWHV010000614.1, read as the reverse complement.
AACCTGTTCAGCCAGACCACCCCTCCAAGACGACCTCTCCCCGGACGACCCCCGGGACGACCCGTTCTCGACCGGGGCGGCGGGGGGCGGGCGGAAAACGTTTTCAGACCTGGCGCCCCGGGATTCGGCCCGTCGACGCAGACTCCTTCGCCCGCCGGGCAGGGGGGGGCAGGGGCCCAGGGCTCCGCTCAGGGCCGGGCGCTCCGGCCGGGCACCGCCCACGCACCACCGGTCCGTTGGGGTGGCGCACGCCGCGCGGGCATGCATGCCCCGGGAGGACAGACACGAGACTCCCGGGGAGGGTCGGTCGAGTCGGTCGGGTGGGAGGGCCGGACCGACGGCGACTGGGCGGGAGGAATGGGTCATGGCAAGTCCGGCGGGGATGCCCGCACCGGAGAACACAAGCCCTTGCGGCTTGCGCGCGCACGCGGCGGTCCCCGGGGCGGAGGCTGTCCAACGCGTCCTGCCCCTACCGGGGTGCGCGCTCTTGCTCCACTGCAGCGACGGGTACCGACTGGCGAGCGTCCTCTGGATGGCCCGACCGGGGGGGCGGTTCGCCGCCCTTGCCGACAACGCGTTCTTTCGCCAGGTACGCGTGCTCCCGGGTGGTGTCCTGGGCTGGCCGGGTGGGCTTGCCCTGGACGGGGCCCGCCTACGGGCACACAGCGTCCCCGTCGACCGGGATGCCCTGGCCCATTTCCTGTGGGCCGCCGCCGACCGGGCGTAGTCCTAGCCCCCGCCCTGGTCTCTCGGCCCGCTGCGCGCGCGGCCCCACGCGCCAGCCGCCCGCAGGTCGCGCGCCTCCGGCGAACCCCGGAAGGGTCTCCCCCCAGCGGCGACACGGGGACCCCGGGATGGCCTATCCGGGCGTCTGGGTGCGGGAATCCCCGCCCCGCCACTGCTGGACGGCTGTGGCCACGGCCCGCACCGCCCTGGCGCTGCCCATGGGGAAGAGGTGGAGCCCCCGCACGTGGGGGGCCAGGGTGCGCGCGGTCTCCACCAGAATCTCCAGGCCGACCTCGGGCCCCCCGCGCTCCAGGCGCGCGATCACCG
>DAHWHV010000611.1 GCA_027335545.1 Clostridia bacterium | reverse complement strand
CCGCCGGCCGCGCCCTGCGCGGGGCACCCCCTCCAGGGCCCCTGCGCCAAGCCGGAGGCGGTCCCTGAGCCACAAGGGGGAGTGGGTCAGGAGCAACGCGGGCCATAGCATCCGGGCGACGGCGCTGCCAAGGCGGACCTGGGCAGCACCGTCCGACCTACCCGACCGTGGCGAAGGTCACGCGCACCTCGGCGCGGACCTGTTGGCTGCCGCTCTCGACGGGCGTGCTGCTCGGGCTGGCCGCGGCCGCGGAGGCGAAGAGCACGGGCCGGGGCGTCCCGGTCGCGCCCTGCATGGTGACGGACAGGGCTGGGCCGAGGCTCTGGTGCGCGGCGGTCGCCACGGCCTCGGCCCGCCGGCGCGCGTCCGCGACCGCCGCGGCCAGGGCCTTGGCCTGCAGCCCCGCGCCGTGCGGGGCGCCGAAGGCGATGGCCTGCACGTTGGTGGCCCCAGCGGATACGGCCGCGTCGATCAGCGGGCCGGCGTACGCGGCGTCGACCACCTTGACCCGGAGGGTGTCCCCCGCCTGGAAGCCCGCCAGCCGCGGGGGCTGCCCGTTGGCGTACACATAGCGGGGGTTGAGCGTCAGCTGCTCGGTGGTCAGGTCCTTCGCCGCGACGCCGTGCCGCTCCAGCGCCGCGATGAGCGCATTCGTGGCCCGGTTGGTGGCCGCCAGCGCGGCGGCCGCCGTCTGCGCGTGCTGCTGCACCCCGACCGAGAACGAGGCGCCGCTGCGCGGCACGGCCACCCGCCCGGTGCCGAGCACGGTGATCCTCCCGGCCGGCGCCGCGTGCGCCCCCACGGTGGTCCCCGCGCACCCCGCCAGCGCCAGCGCGGTCGCGACCAGGCAAACGCCGGCCGCCGCCCCCCGTCCCATCGCCATCCCCTCCGTACCGTCCAGCCGTCTGTACGGGCAGACGTTGCGGGGGCCGGTCGGGTTCCCGGGGGCCCGACCGGCCCCTCCCGCACCGGGGGTCCCTGGCCGCAGGCGCCGCCTGTGGGCCGCCAGGAGTCGCTCGCGGGGGGATGCGGGCCCCCCCCCAACCCCGCAAGGGACGGCGACCGGCCGCCCCTGCCCGGGCGTCGCGGCTTTCCGGTGCCCGCCCGCTGGAGGGTCCGCATCCGGCGCCCTGCGGGTGGGCGGGGTCGGGGGGGCGGGCCGATCCACCCGCCCCCCGCCGGCCCCCGTTACCCAGCGACCTTCGTCGTGGTCGTGGCGGTCGCGGTCAGCTTCGCGGCCGCCGTGGCGCCGGCCTTCACCGCGCTCCCGCTGGCGCTCACGGCGAACCACTTGCCGAGCAGGCCCTCCCCGGCCGTCTGGCCCGGCTTGCTGTCCCCGGAGTACGTGTAGAGGGGGTGGCCGGCGATCTCCACCTGCTGCCGACCACCGCTGCGGGCCAGGGTGGAGAGGGTCCCGCCCACCCCGTGGCCCGCCACGGGCTTGCCGCTGACCGTCAGGGGCGGCCAGAGCGTCGCGCACTTGCCGGTGCAGTTGCTCTTGGTAGCGGTGTCCCCCGTGAACTCGTAGAGCGTCATCCCCTTGGCGTTCACGAGCACCCTGCCGAGTTTGGTCGTCGCCAGCCGCACCGTGGTGGCATGGCTGCTCGTGGCCTTCGTCGCCGTGGTGCCCGTGGCGCCAGCCGCTCCGCCTCCGGCCGCGGCCGTGCTGGTCACGCCCCCCGTGCCACCGGTCCCCCCGGCTCCTCCGGTCCCCCCAGAGGCCCCGTAGGCCCCGCCGCTGCTGCCGCAGCCGGCCAGGACCGCCCCGGCGATCAGGACCGCCGAGGCCTGCAGCCACCCCCTGCGGAACCGTGACCCGCCTGCTTGCCGCTCGAACATCGCTCGCTCATCCCTTCTTGCCTCTGGCTTGGCGCGGCGCCGCGGGGTGCTCTTCAGGCCCTCTTCAGAGCCCTCTTCAGGCCCTCTTCGGAGCCCTCTTCGGAGCCCTCTTCAGGCCCTCTTCGGAGCCCTCTTCAGGCCCTCTTCAGGCCCGCTTCAGAACCCGCTTCAGGCCCGCTTTGAGAGGCCTCTTGAGAGCCCTCTTGCGCCCCTCTTTGCGCCCCTCTTTGCGCCGCGCCTCCGGAACCCGTGGCCCGGTGACCCGCCCGGGGGCGATCGTCTGCGGTCCCCGCCCCGCTGTGGGCCCCCGCCAGACCCCGGGGGCGAGGGGTGCCGGTGCCACCCCTCGCCTCCCAGACGCCCGGTCGCGGGTCGCTGAATCCTTCGCCGGGACCCGGCCGGTTCTGCCCCATCCCTTGGGGAGGCCGCGCTGGGGGAGGCCGCGCCCGGCCGTGGCGCCTCGGGGTCGTCCGCGGCGGGAGCTGCACGCACGCCGGTGTCCGTTGACACGCCCTCGGGGATGGTATACGTATGTATGCGTTTCGAGCACATGAGCATACGGGGGTGGGTTGGCATGGGGCCCGGTGAACACCACGGACACGGCAGACAACTCGGGGGCGAGCGGGGGCATGGCAAGCCGGGCGGGGGCGAGCGGGGGCATGGCAAGCCGGGCAAGCCGGGCAAGCACGAGCGGCACGACGGCGGACGCAGGGGGGAGGACCCCCGGCACGCCGGGGCCCAGACGTTCCGCCGTGGGCGCGCGCTGGAGTTCTTGCGGCGCCTGGAGGTCCAACGGGCCACGCTCGTCGGACAGCTGGCGCGACCCGAGCTGCACGCGATCCACCAGGTGATCGGCGGTGAATTGAAGGCGGTCGAGCTGCTGAGAAACGAGTTCATCCAGCTGTTCGAACTCCACGAGGGCGTTCCGCCGGCGGGCGCGGGGACGGAGGAGGCCACGGGGGGGCCGCCGGCTGAACCGGCGCGAGGGGCGCCCGTGGAGCCCGGGAGCGCTCTGGCCGAGGAGGCTCTGGGGGAGTCGGCGCCCGAACGGCCGGGAGGCGCGTGAGCCGCGGCTGCGCGCGCCGGGGCGCGTCCCTGGCCTGGGGTCACCGACGTGGGCGAGCGGTCGCGACACCTCACCCCACCTCGGCAGCGCCGCGACGGAAGTAGGCGATGCCGACGCCGGGGTCCTGAGGGTCGGCGGCGACGTGCACGGTGCGGAACCCCTGGGCCTCCAACGCGGCGCGGACCGCGGCCAGGCGCTGGGGGCCGTGCCACTCCAGGACGACGCGCCCGGTGTGGGCCAGGGTGCGCGGGGCCCCGGCCAGCACGTCGACCTCGGCGCCCTCCACGTCGATCTTCAGGAGGTCGACCGCGGCCAGACCCTCGCCGGCCAGGTAGTCGTCGAGGGTCAAGACGTCCACGTCGAAGCGTACCGGCGGGCCCCCGGGTGCGGGGGGCGGGGCCCCCCCGGACTCCCCGCCCAGGCCCGCCAATCCGCCCCGGACCGACGCCCCGGCCGGCACGACGAAGGCCGCGCGTCCCGGGACCCGGCCGGCCGCCGCGCGGCGCAGGGAGAGGCGCAGGCCCGGGCGGCGCGGGCGCCAGCCCGTCGCCAGCGCCTGTAGGCGATCGTAGGCATCCGGGTTGGGCTCCAGGGCGCAGAGCACGCCGCTGCGCATGTGGTACAGGGCGTAGGCCGAGAAGCAGCCAACGTTGGCCCCGACGTCGACCACGGCCCAACCGGCGCGTGGCGTGAAATCGGGCAGGCGGTCGTAGACGTGGTGGACGAAGGTCTCCACGTAGGCATAGAGCTCCCCGCGGTGGGCGAAGCTGAAGCGTCCGCCCTGCAGCCGCAGGCGCCAGGGGCCGGGGGCGCGGAACGCGACGCGCAGCCGGAGGCGGTCGGCCAACCCCCCGAGCCCGTCCCGCCGCCAGGCCGTCAGCACCCGGCCGATACGCCCGGGAAGATCGCCCACCGGTGCCCCCCCTTTCCCCCCACCCGCCTGGCCGTCCGGGACGGGCGCGGGTTCGGCGGGCCTCCCGAGCATACCCGTTCCCGCCCGGGCGGGGGGAGTCGGGTGCGCAGCCTCGCCCGCGGCCACCGGGCGGCGGCGCGCGGTGGGGGGAACACGCGCGGGGGCGCCGAAGTGCGCCGGGTCGGTGGGCGGCCGGTCCGCCCGCGGGGGAGGGGAGTGCCTTGGCGGGCCCGCGGGCCGCCCTGCCCGTCTCGGTCGTGATCCCCGTCTACAACGCCCTGGAGCGGCTGCCCGCGGCCGTCGCCGCGGCGCGGGCCCAGGACGCCCCACCCAGGGAGATCATCGTCGTGGACGACGGCTCGACGGAGGGCACGGCGCTGCAGGCCAGCGAGCGCGCCGGGCTCGGCCTGGACGGGCCCGTGCCCCTGCGCGTGGAGCGGCAGGCCAACGGGGGGCCGAGCCGGGCCCGCAACCGCGGGATCGCCCTGGCGACGGCGCCCTGGGTGGCGTTCCTCGACGGCGACGACACCTGGGAGCCGGACAAGCTGCGCCACCAGTGGGCGGCCGTGCAGCGCCACCCCGAGACGGCGCTGATCAGCACCAGCTGGCGCCGGCCCGGGGTGCCGCGCCCCGCGGGTCCGGTCCCCCCGGCCCGCCTGCACCGGCGCCCCGTGCGGGAGGTGGCCTGGCTCAACCGCTTCCAGACCTCCACCGTCCTGGCGCGCCGCGACGCCCTGGAGGCGGCCGGCCTCTTCGACCCGGCGATGGACGGCCTGGAGGATTGGGACATGTGGCTGCGGGTCGTCGCCCACGGCCCCTGGGCCCACGTCCCCTTCCCCCTGGTCCTGTACACCGACAGCCCCGGCGGGGTCAGCAAGAACACCCTCCGCGCCTACGAGGCCGGGGCGCGGCGCCTGGGGGCCTACCGGCGGGGCGAGGGGGACGCGCGCGTGGTGGCGGCCGTGGGGGAGGGGGTCCTGCTCTGGCACCACCTGCGCTTCGCCCTGGCCTTCCACCGGCTGGGGGAGCCGGAGCGGCGCCGCCGCTGCCTGGCGGCCGCCTGGCGGCCGGGGACGCGCCTGCTCTGCCTCGGGGTCGCGGCGCGGGGCCTGGTCCCCTTTCTGGCGGGGCGGGTGC
>DAHWHV010000608.1 GCA_027335545.1 Clostridia bacterium | reverse complement strand
CCGCGGGTGCGGGTGCCGGCGCGCCGGGCCTTGGCGGACAGGTAGCGCTCCGTCAGCAGCGCCGGCATCCCGGTCTCGGTGTAGGCCCAGCCGTCCGGGTGCAGTACGGTCGCGCCCCGGCCCAGGCAGAGGGCCGCCAGGCCGTAGTCGCCTGTGACCACGACGTCCCCCGGGCGCGTGGCCCCGAAGAGGGCGTGATCCACCGCGTCGCGCCCCGCGTCCACCCGGACCCAATGGGCCGAGTCCACCTGGAGGTGGTCGGCGGTGGCAAACCAGAGCACGGGCACGGCGCCGGCCTCGCGTCGGATCACCCCCTTGACGGGGCAGGCGTCGGCGTCGACCAAGATGCGCATGCCACCCTCCCCCTTGCCCATCGTCCCCGCCCGGCGGGGCTCGGGCCCCCGCCCCGGGGGGCGCGCCCGTTTCGCCCTCCGCTCGGGGGCCGTCGCGCTGGCCCTGGCGCTCCTGGTGAACGTCCCTTGGACGTGGCGCAACGTCGCCGTCACCGGGGCGCCGGTGTTCGTGGACACCAACGGGGGCATCAACTTCTTCATCGCCCACAACCCGCGGGCCACGGGCCAATACGTGAACCTGGGCACCCACAACCCCGTTCTGCTGCGCGGCAGCGGCTACGACCGCCCGGACACCGGGAGGATCGCGTTGCGCGCCGGCCTGGCCTACTTCGCGGGCCACCCCGCGGCGGACCTGCGCCAGGCCGCCCACGTGTTCCACCTGTTCTGGGCCATGTGCGACCCCGATCTGAGGACATTCGGCCAGGGGCTGTATCGCATCCTGGCGTGGTGGCACGTCCCCGCGCTCGGCTTCCGCTCCCTGCGCGACCTAGCGGTCGCCGGCTGCGCGTTGCTGCTGCCCCGCTGGCGCCGCACGGCCATCCTGCCGTTCACCGTCCTGGGGTATGCGACGGGGCTCTCCCTCCTCTTCTTCGCGCCGCGCTTCCGCCTGCCGGTCGCCCCGCTACTGGCCGTCGCGGCCGCCTGGGCGCTGGTCCGCCTCGCGGGCCTGCTGGTGGGGGAGTGGCGCGGCCGCGGCGGGGGACCGGAAGCGGCCGAGGCTGCGGGGGGCAGCACCCGCCTCCGACCTCCGGGGCCCGGCGAGCGCCTGGACGCGGCGCAGCCCTGATGCGGCGCGGCCCTGATGCGGCGCAGCACCGAAGCGTTGCAGCCACGATGCCTGCAGGCTCCTTCGGAACGGCGTGGAAGCGCTGATCGGGCCGCGTCGAAGGTCGAGACACGCGGGTCCAGACGCCGAGCGGGAGGGTTGTCGCACCCCGCGCGAAAGGGGATGCGCCAGCGCCGCCGGTCACGCCTGCCCATGGCCCGCCGGCGGGGTGGCCGCGAAGCCACGGGGGGTGGGGCCGTGAGGGCCGCCGACGAGTCGCAAGCGCCATCGGTGCCCGCGGGTTGGGCGGAGGTGGCGCCCGGGGTCTGGTCACGCCGCTTCGGTGCACCCGAGGCCGGGGGTCCGCTGGACCTCCTGGGTTCCCGGCCGGCCAGGGAGGCGCTGGCGGCGCTCGACGCCCCGTCCGACCCGCCGCCCGCGGAGCGAAGCTCGGCGCCGCCCGCGGAGCGAAGCTCGGCGCGGCCGAGCGGTGCTCCGCAGAGCGGTGCTCCGCAGAGCGGTGCTCCGCAGAGCGGTGCTCCGCAGAGCGCTGCCCCGCAGGGCGCTGCCCCGCAGGGCGCTGCCCCGCGCCTCCCCTTCCCCCTGGAGGCCGCGGCCATCCAGGGGGGCGTCGAGTCCGGCCGGACGGTCGTCCGGTTCCCCCTGCCCGCGGAGGCCCCGGTGCTGGGGCTCGGGCTGCAGTTCTCCCGGCTCGACCACCGGGGGCGGACCCGCTTCCTGCGGGTGAATAGCGACCCCAAGGAGGACACCGGAGAGACGCACGCGCCCGTGCCCCTGTGCATCGTGGGACAGCCGCGGACGGCCCCGGAGGGAGGCAGCCCCGCGGACGCTGGCGCCGCCTCCGCCTGGTCCCCTCCCCCGGCCGCGTACGGGGTGCTGGTGAACACGGCGCGCATCGTGACGATCCACTGCGGCTCGACGGTGCGGCGCAGCGAGTGCGCCCCGCCCCGGGACCGCAACACCGACCGCGCCTGGAGCGCCACCCCCCCCGGGGCCGCCATCGAAATCGTCCTGCAGGGGCCGGGGGCAGAGGTGCTCGTCCTGGCGGGGCCGACCCCCCTGCAGGTGGTCCGCCGCTACAACCTGCTGTGCGGGGGCGGATGCCTGCCGCCGCGTTGGGGACTCGGCTTCTGGCACCGCACCCCCACGAAGTTCTCTGCGCAGGAGGTGCTGGAGGAGGCGGCGGAGTACCGCCGACGCGGGTTCCCCTGCGACGTGATCGGGTTGGAGCCGGGCTGGCACAGCGCCAGCTACCCCTGCACCTTCGAGTGGTCGCCGGAGCGCTTCCCAGATCCCGCCGACTTCGTCTCCCGCCTGGCGGCGGACGGCTTCCGCGTGAACCTCTGGGAGCACCCCTGGGTCTCGCCCCAGGCACCGATCCACGCCGCCCTGCAGCCCCTCTCGGGTTCGCACACGGTGTGGGGCGGCCTGGCGCCGGACCAGACGCTCCCCGAGGCCCGGGCGGTGCTGACGGAACAGCACGAGCGGGTACACCTGGGGGCGGGTGTCTCCGGCTACAAGCTCGATGAGTGCGACGGGAGCGAGCTGACCCGCAGCTCCTGGATGTTCCCCGCCCACGCGCGCTTCCCGTCCGGGCGCGACGGCGAGGAGTTGCGCCAGGTCTACGGGCTCCTGCTGCAGCAGTGGACGGCCGACCTCTTCCGGGCCCGGGGCCGCCGCACCTACGGCCTGGTGCGCGCCAGCGGCGCGGGCGCCCCCCCGCTCCCCTACGCCCTCTACACCGACCTCTACGACCACCGCGGCTTCGTCCGCGCCCTGTGCAACGGCAGCCTCAGTGGGCTGCTCTTCGCCCCGGAGGTGCGCAGCGCCAGGGACGCGGCGGACTGGGTCCGGCGCATCCAGACGGCCTGCTTCTCCCCGCTGGCCATGCTCGACGCCTGGTCCGCAGGAACCAAGCCCTGGTCCTTCCCCGAGGTCGAGGGCGTCGTCCGGGCCTACATCGAACTGCGCCAGCGCCTGCAGCCCTACTTCTACACGGCCTTCGCCCGCTACCGGCGCGACGGCACCCCGCCCTTCCGGGCGATGGCCCTGGAGCCGGGGGGCGACGCCAGCGTCGACGACCAGTACATGGCGGGGGACGACCTCCTGGTGGCCCCCCTGTTCGCCGCCGGCGGCGCCGCCGAGGAGGAGCGGCAGGTCCGGCTGCCCCCCGGCGACTGGTACGACTTCGCGACGGGGGAGCGCCTCAGCGGCCCCGGACCGGTCCCGGTGCGCCGGGGGTTGGCCGCGATGGCCCTGTTCGTCCGCGACGGCGGGATCGTGCCCCTGCAGCCCGCCCTCCCCCACGCGCCCCGCCCGGGAGAGGCGGTGCCCCTGGAGGTGCGGCACTACGGGCGGCGAGCCGGGCGGTTCCTGCTGTACGACGACGACGGGGAGACGCTGGCGCACGAGGATGGCGCCTACCGCTTCCTGGAGTTCCGGGCCGAGAGTGGGCGGGGAGCATGCACGGTGGGGCCGGGTCCGGAGGGACTCCGCTACGGCCCACTGACCTGGCGCTTCCTGGGCTGAGCGGGCGGGGGTGGGGCCGGCCCGCGGGGGGCCGGCCGCCCCGGTGGAGCGCGCCCCCCGTCCCTTCCGCCGCCCGGGCCGCAGGGCCGCCGCCCTACCCTCCCGG
>DAHWHV010000598.1 GCA_027335545.1 Clostridia bacterium | reverse complement strand
GGGGGGGCCTCCCCCGGCGGGGTGCCCCGGGGGTGGTGGCTGCCGCCGTCAAGCCAGGCGGGCAACCCCTCCGTCTCGGCGGAGTCGGCGGAGTCGGCAGAGTCGGCGGACGCCGCCGGTCCGGGGGGGCCGGCCGGGGGGGTCGGGCTGGCGGACGCCGGGGGCGGTGCCTCCCCGGGAGTGGGCGGCGGCGCCGACGCACCCCGCCTGGAGTCTGGCCCGTCCGACCGCGGCTCCTCGCCCTGCACCTGTCCCCTGCCCCCTCCTGTGTGCGGACCGCCAACCCACGCCGACCGACCGGGGTCGGGCCCCGGTGGGGCGGCGCGGGGGTGGGCCGGTGGCGTTGCCTTCGCGCGCGGTGGCGGTCGAACCTGCTCCGCTGGCGTCGAGACGGCGTCGAGACACCCGCCGGGCAGCTGCCCTTCGCGCGGCCGCAGGGCAGCAGGGACGCGGTTGGCGGGCGTGGAAGCCGGGGAATGCTTCCAGCGGGCCGCGGCGCACGGCGCCGCGGCCGGGAGCGGTCTTAGGGGGGAGCGCATGTTCACGCGCGCGTCGCTGCCGGCCCGCGCCTCGGTTCCCGTCGCGGAGACGTGTGATCTGGCGGCCGTGTTTCCTTCCCCGGAGGCCTGGGAACGGGAATGGGCGGCCCTGGGTGCGGAGTTGCCGGCGCTGGCGGCCTTCCGGGGCCGGCTGGGCAGCGGGGGGGCCTGCCTGGCCGACTGGTTTGCCGCCAGCGAGGGCTGGCAGCGGCGCTACGGTCGGCTGGCTGTCTACGCGGGCATGGCGCATGCCCTGGACACGGCCGATGAGGCGGCGGCCGCGCGGGAGGCGCGGGCGGGGGCCCTGGGCGGCCGGGCGGCCGAAACCCTGGCCTTCGCCGAGCCGGAAATCCTGGCGCTGGGCGCCGAGACGGTGGAGGACTGGCTGGGCCGAGAGCCGCGCTTGGCCGATCACGCCCACGCGCTGCGCCGCCTGGAGCGGCGGCGGCCGCACCTGCGCGGCCCGGAGGTGGAGGAACTCCTCGGGGGCCTCGTCGAGCCCTTCCACGCCGCCACTGCGGTGCACGGCGTCCTGGCGGACGCCGACCTGCGCTTCGCGCCGGCGCGCGATGCGGCCGGGGTCGCCCATGAGGTGGCGCAGGGCACGATCGGCGACCTGCTGGCCGAGCCCGACCGCGAGTTGCGGCGGACCGCCTGGGAGAGTTACGCCGACGCCCACCTGGCGCATCGCCACGCCATGGCGGCGTGCCTGGCGACCGGGGTGCGCCAGCACGTGCTGCTGGCCCGTACGCGGCGCTACGGGTCGGCCCTGGAGGCCGCCCTGGATCCCAACGATCTCCCGACCGCCGTCTTCCACAACGTCCTGGACGCCTTCCGCCGGCACCTGCCCACCTGGCACCGCTACTGGCGGGTGCGCCGCCGGGCCCTGGGCGTTCCCCGGCTGCGCGAGTTCGATGTGCGGGCGCCGCTGGTGGCCCGCGCGCCGCATGTGGCCTACGCCCAGGCGGTGGATTGGATCGCCGCCGGGATGGCCCCCCTGGGACCCGAGTACGTGGAGGCCCTGCGCGCCGGAGCCGGCGTGGAGCGCTGGGTCGACCGCTGCCCCAACCAGGGGAAGCGCTCCGGCGCCTTCAGTTGGGGCGTGCCCGGCGCCCCGCCCTTCATCTGCATGAGTTGGAGCGACGACCTCTACAGCCTGAGCACGCTGGCGCACGAACTCGGGCACTCGCTGCACTCCCGGTATGCGGAGCGGGCGCAGCCGTACGTATACGCCGACTACTCCATCTTCGTGGCCGAGGTGGCCAGCAACTTCAACCAGGCGCTGGTGCGCGAACACCTGCTGGGGTTGGGCGCGGGCCGCGAGTTCGAGATCGCCGTCCTGGAGGAGGCGATGGCCAACTTCCACCGCTACTTCTTTCTCATGCCGACCCTGGCCCGGCTGGAGTTGGCGCTCCATGAGCGCATCTGGCGCGGGGAGGCCCTGACCGCCGGCACGATCAGCGGCCTGCTGGCGGACCTCTTCGCCGAGGGGTACGGCGGGGAACTGGAGATGGACCGCGAGCGCAGCGGGATCACCTGGGCGCAGTTCCACACGCACCTCTACGCCAATTTCTACGTGTACCAGTACGCGACGGGGATCGCCGCGGCCCACGTGCTCGCCGAGGGGGTGCGCGCGGGCGGGCCCGAGGCGGCGGCGCGCTACCTTGACTTCCTGCGGGCGGGCGGCTCGCTGGACCCGCTTCCGGCCCTGCGCCGCGCCGGGGTCGACCTGCTGGATGGCTCCGTGGTGGAGGCGGGCTTCCAGGCCTGCGCGCGCACGGTGGAACGCCTGGAGGCCCTGGTGGGGGCCGGGGGCGGCTGAGCCGGCGCGCGGGGCGGGGGCGGGCCGGGGCGCCGGGAACCGGGGTCGGTCGCGCCGCCCAGGACGCCTCACGCGGGGTCGGCGGGGTTGCGGGGACGGCTGGCCCCGCTCTCCAGGGCGGAGGCCAGCAGCGCCACGTAGGCGACCGGCAGGAACAGCAGGGCGAGCACCGGGCTGTGGGCGCGCGTCAGCGCCCACAGCCACCACAGGGACCCGAGCCAGTGCCCCCAAACGGCGAGGTGGCGCTCGGGACCGCGCCAGAGCAGGGCGGCGGCCCCCAGCAGGGCCAGCGCGAACACCACCAGGGGCAGCGGGCCCGGACCGCCCTGGGCCAGCGCGCCGACGACTCCGGCGGCGAAAGCCAAGGCGACCAGGCTCCCGCTTCCGGCCGCGATCCAGCGCAGCCAGCGGGCGGCGCCGAGCACCAAGCGGGGATGCCTGGGCCCCAGCAGTCCCCCGGCGCCCAGGCCGGGTCCGGCGGACAACCCCAGGATCAGCAGGGCCACCAGCATCGCGTTCCCCCTCCCGCCCCTTCCCCCGCTGGGGCGGGGGCTCCGGCCCCCCCCCGGCACTGTTCAGACGAGCCCCGGGCGGGGGGCCAGCATGTAGCCCGCGCCCGCCAGCACCAACAGCCCCAGCCAAAGCCCGGTGTAGGCCACCTTGGCCCGTAGGCCGATGGCGGCGTAGGCCAGGGGGGGGCGGCGGCGGGCCTCCATGGCCGCGCTCCAGACGACGAAGGCCAGGATCAGGGGGGCGAAGGGGTCGGTGATGGCCAGACTGTGGGTGCCGGGGTTGTAGAAGAGGACTACGACGAGGGCGCAGAAACCGGGGATCCAGGCCCACCAGCGCAGGAAGGCCACGGTGCGGCCCCCGTCCAGCGGGGTGATCGGCAGCAGGTTGAAGATGTGCAGCAGCATGCCGAAGCCGGCGGCGACCAGGAGCACGGGCGTGTGGAGCAGGAAGCCGAGGAGCAACAGGGCGTACGAGGCGGCGAGGCCGAACAGCGGCCCCGCCGCGGCGACGTAGGCTTCCTCAGCGGCGTCGCGGGGTCGCCGGCGCAGGGTGATTAACGCCCCCAGGAAGGGGATGAAGTAGGGGAGGGAGGCGGGCAGGCCGCGGCGTCGGAGGGCCAGGGTGTGGCCGCTTTCGTGCACGGCCAGGATGAGCAGGAAGAGGGCCCCGAAGCGCCAGCCGAAGGCGAGCCCGTAGGCCACCAGGGACAGAAGCACGCTGCCGGCCACCAGCAGGATCTTCAGCTTGGCCAACGCCGCGACGACCGGGGCGCCATAGCGCAACCACCACGTGCGGCGTCGGGGGCGCGGCCCCTCCCCGCCCCAGGGCGGCGGCGGCCCGTACAGGCCCGGCCAGTCCAGCGCGGCCCCCGGGCCCGGCCCGTTCCCCGTCCCCCGCGGCCAGGGGAGGGGTGCGCCATCGGGCGGCGCGGGCGCCCGGGCACCCCTCAGCGGGGCACCGCCCACCTGCGGCGGGGCGCCGCCCAACGGAGCCCCTCGCCCCTGGTCCCCTGGTCCGCCGTCGCTCGTCGGCATCCCCGCATCCCCCCGGGGCGCCGCCACGGCAGGCGCCTCCCCCAGCCTACCACAGCGGTGATCGCCGTTCGGCCCGGCAAGGCCAGCGGCGCCGGCGCCTCCCCCAGGGCCGCCCGGAACCCCGGGCGGCCGCTGACTGGACGCTCGGACGCGGGTCCAGGCCCGCTGGTGTCCCCTCCAAGGGGGTCGGCCAAGGGGGTCGGCCAAGGGGGTCGGCAAGCCGGCCGGCTCCGGCCCGGGCGGTGGGAGGGCTTCGCGGGCCCGTGCTGCCCAGCCGAGGGCCGCCCGGGCCCGCGCCGGGGCTTCGGCGGCTTACTCCAGGGCGGTCCAGAAGCCGGGCGACTCGCCCCCCAGCGTCCACACGGCCAGCCCGCGGAGGCCGAGGCGCAGGGCGATGGCGCGCTTGGCCGCGGCGCCGGCGGCGGACTCGAACCAGACCGTGTGCAGGGTGCCGGCGGCCGACGTGTAGGTGAAGTGGTCCTCGCCGGAGACCGGGTCGAACTGGGGCGTCACGCCGTGGCGGGCGGCGAGGGCCAGGGCTTGGCTCAGGGTCACCGTCGTGCCGCGTCCCGGGGCGCTCCAGTCGTAGCCGTAGGCCGGCACCCCCAACAGGATCTTGCTCGGGGGGATCACGCTGGCCGCGTAGGCGGCCACCCGAGCCGCCCAGGGGGTCGCCGATACGGGCCCGGGAGCGGAGGTGTTGTCGTGCTCGTCATAGGTCATGACCTGCACCAGATCAGCGACGGCGCCCAGCCGCCGGTACTGGAAGAGCCCTTCCCCGGGCTCGTGGGCGGAGACCTTGGGGCCCACGGCCACGCCGACCGTGTCCGTCGTCGGCAGCGCGGCGCGCAGGGCGGCGACGAAGGCCGTCAGGTCCGAGCCGGAGGAGGAGGGCAGGCTCTCGAAGTCCACCATGATCCCCGCGAGGCCGGGGGTGGCCCCCAGCAGGGCCCGCAGGGCCGCGACCCCCCGCTGGCGGCCCGCGGCCGTCCGCAGCAGACCGGAGAGGCCCGGGCCGTCGTTGACCAGGGCCAGGACGCGGTCGTGCGCGGCCGCGGCCGCCGCCAGGACCGCGGCGTGGCCCGTTTCGCGCGAGCGCAGGCGCCCGGTGGCCTCCAGGGTGAACCAGTACGGAGAGAGCCAGGTGAGGGCGGGGCCGCGCCGTTGCAGGGAGGCCATGGAGTTGGCGCCGCTGCCCCAGGCCGCCCAGTAGCCGAGCAGGGAAGGGCCGTGGGCGGTCGCCGCCGGGGCGGCGGGCGCGGGCTGGGGCGACGCGGCGGCCGGGGAGGCCGTCGTCGCGGCGGGGGGCGGCGACGGGGCAGGGGGCAGCGAGGGCGTGGGGGCGGCGGCCAGCGCCTGGGCGGTGGCCGGATCGACGAAGCCGGTCGGGGGCAGGGTGTGGGCGAACTGGAAGCGCCGCAGGGCCGCCTGCGTCTCCGGGCCGAAGCGGCCGTCCAGCGGTCCGGGGGCGTACCCCAGGGCGAGCAGGTGCCGCTGCAGGGCCGTGACGGCCGTGCCGCTCCGACCCATCGCCAGGGGTCCCCCCGGAGGCAGGTTCGCCAGGGCCTCCTCCACGGCCGCCCAGGTCGCGGGGTTGGTCTGCCCCGTGGGAGGAAGATGCCGGTCGCGCTGGAAGAAGACCAGGTCCACCCACGTCTGACCCCCGAAACGGCCAGAGGGGGCTGCGCCGCGGCGATACCCCAGCTCCGTCAGGTCGCGCTGCAGGGTGGCCACCGTCGGGCCTTGGGCGCCAAAGCCCAGCAACGGGGCGGCGGGTGCCGCGGCGGCCGTCGACAGGGAGAGCCCGAGCAGGGTCAGGGCGGCGCTGGAGGCGATGGTGGCGCGCAGGCGGCGGTGCGTCCGGATGCCCATGCAGTAGACCCCTCCTCGGTGCACTACTCCGCGCAGGGCGGGTCCTCACGGGGGCGCGTCGCTCCCCTGGGGCGGCGGGGTTTCCAGGCGGGGCTCGGCCGGGGCCGGGGCGTGGGCGGGCCGGCGGCTGGGGCCGCCGGCAACCGGTGGGCGCGCTGGCGCCGGCACCCTGGCTCCCCCCCTGAAGCTACCGGCGGGAGGGGGCGGCTGTCAGGTCGCGATCCAGGCGCTGACAGCCGACGGGTTGGGCCGCGTGTCCCACGCGCGCCAGAACCCGCCGTTCCCTGCAGCGAGCGCCACCCTTCCCTGAAAACGGCACCAAAGCCAGGGAAGGCCGGGCCGGAGGGGCCCAAGCCGGCCAGGGCAGGGGGGCCCCCGAAACGCTCGGGCGCCAGGGGCGGGTAGCCGCGGGCCGTGGCCGGGGTTGGCGGGGGGGTATGGAGGGGGGACGGGCGTGCAGCACGGGGCGGCGCACCAAGCCGAGCGCCCGGCGGCGGGAGGGCCCGGCGGGGAGGAACCCCCGGGCCTGGCGGCGCTGGGCCTCTGTATCGACGGGCAGGGTCGGGTCCTCTTGCTGCGGCGGGTGCGGGACCCGTACGGCGGGCTGTGGAGCCTGCCCGGGGGCAAGCCCGAGGCGGGGGAGGGGCTGGCGGCGGCCTGCCGGCGCGAGCTGCGCGAGGAACTGGGGGTGGACGCCCCCTGCCTGCGCCTACGCCTGCTGGTGCAGGAGCATCTGACCCTCGGGCCCGGCGGCGGGCCGCCGGGCGGGGGTGGGCGCCCGGAGACGGGGATCGCCCCCCCGACCCCGGGCGCCGCGCCGCCGGAGGCCCGTTGGCTCCTGGCGATCTTCGCCTGCCGCCTGAAGGCGGGGGGCAGCCTGCCCGCGGAGGCGGCCTGGTTCGCGGCCGACGCCCTCCCCGCGGACATGATCGCGACGGACCGGCTCTTCGTGGCGGATGCCTCGGAGGGCCGCGCCCACGCCGCCTTCCGCCGCTTGCGGGCCCACCTGGACGCGGGGCGGCCGGTCGTGACGGAGTATGCCTAACCCCGCGGGCGGCCCCGCGCCCGGATTGGGCGAGCTCGGCGCCCTGCTCTTCGCCCGGCTCGGGCCGCAGGGCTGGTGGCCGGCCGAGACCGCCGCGGAGATGATCGTCGGTGCCGTGCTCACCCAGGGGGTCGCCTGGGAGAACGCCGCGCGGGCCATCGCCCGCCTGCGGGCGGCGGGCCTGTTGGACCTCGCCGCCCTGGCGACCGCGTCCCCGCAGGCGCTCGCCCCGCTGATCCGCTCGGCCGGCTACTTCAACGTCAAGGCCAAGAAGCTCGTCGCCGTGGCGCGCCATGTGACGGAGGCCGGCGGCATCGGCGGGCTCGCCCGGGTGGCCCCGGCCCCGGTGCGGGCGGGCCTGCTGCAGGTCTTCGGGGTCGGTCCGGAGACGGCGGACGCCATCCTCTGCTATGCCCTGGGGCGGCCGGCGTTGGTGGCGGACGCCTATGCGCGGCGGGTGCTGGCGCGCATCGGCTGCCTGCCGCCGCGGCTCGCCGCCTCCTACGCCGCGGCCCAGGCCTGGCTGTTGCCCCGTTTGCCGGAAGGCGCCGACGCCGCCTGGCTCGGCGAGTTCCACGCCCTGCTGGTGGCGGTCGGCAAGGACTGGTGCCGGCCGCGCGCGCCGCGCTGTCCGGGGTGCCCGGCCCTACCCCTCTGCGTTTACGGGCGCGGGCAGCGGGCGTCAGAGGGCGGGGCCGAGTCAGAGGGCGGGGCCGAGTCAGATTGAGGCCCGCTGGGCATGCTGGAAGCACGCGGCAGCGATCCCGCCCGGTCGCCCGGGGGTGGGTCCCGCGGGGGCCGCGGCCGAGGGAGGGGCTTGGCATGGATAGCGCGCCGGAGGGCGTGCCGGAGGGCGCGCGGCCGGGGTGTGGCGCGGGGCCGGTTGCCCAGGGGGTAGGGGGGCAAGCGGCGCGGGAGCGGCAGCCTGGGGCGGAGACGGGCCCCGCCGGGGACGGGGGCCCGCCGACCGGTCGGCGCGAGGGCGGCCGGGCCCGCCAGC
>DAHWHV010000595.1 GCA_027335545.1 Clostridia bacterium | reverse complement strand
CCCCCCCCCCCCCCCCCCCCCGGCGCGCTGGCGTCCACCGGCCGCGACGCCAAGGCCGGTTACCGCCCTCCACTATCACGAAAGCGTGATGCCCCTGCAAGCCTTCATCGCGAAGGGATTGGCGAGGACCGTCGAAGTGCGGGGCAGGAGGGGTGCCCGTGGCCGCCGAGCCGCAAGCCCCGCGCCCGGTCCTCTGGGGCAAGGTCCTCGACCAGGACCGCTGCATCGGCTGCCACGCCTGCACGGTCGCCTGCAAGGCGGAGCACGAGGTCTCGATGGGCGTCACCCGCACGTTCATCAAGCAGGTCGAGATCGGCATGTTCCCGAACGTGCGGCGTCACTTCCAGGTGACGCGCTGCAACCAGTGCGCCGACCCGCCGTGCGTCGCCGCCTGTCCGGTGACGGCGATGTTCCAGCGGCCCGACGGCATCGTCGACTTCGACCGGGAGGTCTGCATCGGCTGCAAGGCCTGCATCGCCGCCTGCCCCTACGACGCCATCTTCATCGATCCCCAGACCCATAGCGCCGAGAAGTGCAACTTCTGCGCCCACCGCGTCGACCAGGGCCTGCAGCCGGCCTGTGTGGCCGTCTGCCCCGAGGGCGCGATCATCGTCGGGGACATCAACGACGCCGACAGCGAGATCAGCCGCATCCTGTCGCGGGAGCGCGTCGAGGTGCGCAAGCCCCACGCCCGCACCAACCCCAAGGTCTTCTACAAGGGCGGCGATGTCGCCGCGCTGGACCCGACGCGGGCCGAGCGGCGCCCCCTCTTCTTCAGCGCCGAGGCCCGCCGCGGCGGCACCCCGGCCCCGGTGGGTCACGGTGGCGCCCGCTCCTCGGCGGCGGCCGTGCTGGCCTACGACAACGCCCACTCCATGCCCTGGGACTGGCGCGTCTCCCTCTACACCTGGACCAAGTCGCTGGCGGCGGGCCTGTTCGGCCTGGCGGCGGCGCTCTCGCTGGCCACGCGGAGCGGCGCCGCGCTGCAGGGGGTCGCGGCCGCCCTGTCCCTGGTCTTCCTCGTGGCCACCCTGGGGCTGATCGTCGCCGACCTCGAACACCCCGGCCGCTTCTACCGCATCCTGCTGCGGCCACAGTGGCGCTCGTGGCTGGCCCGCGGCGCCTTCCTGCTGACCGCCTATGCCCTGGTCCTGGCGCTGGGGATCGTCGGTGCCTTAGGCGGGGCCGCGACCCTGCAGGACGCCCTGCGCATCCCCGGAATCCTGCTGGGGGCCCTCTCGGCCGCCTACACCGGGTTCCTCTTCGCCCAGTGCCGCGGGCGCGACCTCTGGCAGAACCGCGCCCTGCCCCTGGCCCTGATCGTGCACGCCGCACTGGCCGGCAGCGCCGGCCTTCTCCTGCTCGGCGCCGTGCACCCGCTGCCCACCGCGTGGGCCGGGCTCCTGCCGCCCGTGCTGATCGTGGCCCTGGCCGTGCACCTGGCCCTGCTCACCGGAGACGCCCTGGTGCCCGCGCACACCTCCGAGGCGGAGGCCGCCGGACGGCAACTGCGGCACGGCCGGTATGCGGCGTGGTACTGGGTGGGGCTGTTGGCGGGGACGGCCCTCCCGCTGCTGACCGCCCTCGCGGGGCTGACGGACGCGGCCGCCCTGCTGGCGCTGCTGTGCCTGTTTCCCTACCAACACGCCTACGTCCAGGCCGGGCAGTCCGTCCCGCTGAGCTGAGGGGACGCGGCGTCCCGCCCCCCTGAGCCGTCGGGGCCCCGGCGGCCGGGAGCCCCGCCAAGCGGCAGAGATCGACCAGAGGGGGTTGCGCGCATGGGTGCGGGCACGAGAACGGATCTGGGGCCCGGGACCGGCGGGACCGTCGGCGCCGACTCGGCCCCTGGGGAGGGGACGCCCCCGGCGAGGGGCCTGGGCGAGCGGCTGCGCCGCTTCACCCTGGGCAGCCCGTTGCCGCCGGCCGCGCGCCGGCCGCGACAGGGGGCCGGCGAGGACGGCACCGCCCGGGCCAACATCCACCCGCGGCTGCGAGCGGCGGGCGGCGGCCTGGCGGGCGGGGCGC
>DAHWHV010000589.1 GCA_027335545.1 Clostridia bacterium | reverse complement strand
CCCCCCCCCCCCCCCCCCCGAGTGCCCTGGAGCGGCCCCACCCCACTCCGCGGGCCCCGGCCGCCGCGCGAACCTCGGCTTGCAAAGGTCGCCGGCCCCAAACACCATCGCGCCGGAGGATTGCGGTTGGGGCCTTTACGGCCGCGCGGCCCCCTACCGCCGACGCTCAGAGCTGGGCCGCCGACGCCCGACAGGCCTGGCCGAGGGCCATCAGGTCCTGGGGTGGGGCGCCGGGCAGGTCGGCCCAGGCGTCGCCGCGCTCGGCCAGGCGTTCCACGGCGGTGCCGAGCCGGAAGTCGCCGGGCCGGATCGCGGCGAGGTCCGCCCAACAGACGGGCATCGAGACCGGCGCCCCGGGGAGGGGCCGTGGGGAATACGCCCCGACCACTGTGCGGCCCCGGGCGTTCTGTCCGTAGTCCACGTAGACGCGAGGCCCCCGGGCGGCGACGGAACGCTCGACGGTGACCCGCTGCGGCCAGAGGCGGCACAGCAGCTCACCCAAGGCGCGGACGTCCTGCACCACCGCAGCGTGGGGACGGTCCGGGCGGATGGGCAGCAGCAGGTGCAGGCCACTGGCCCCGGACGTCTTCAGCCAGGCACGCATCCGGTGCGCCCGCAGGATGTCCGCGACCAGGCGGGCCACGGCGCAGGTTTCGGGAAAGCCGGCCGGGGGCGTCGGGTCGAGGTCGATCACCGCACGGTCGGGGCACTCGGGCGAGCGCGCGCCGGAGAGCCAGGGATGAAACTCGAGGGCGGCCTGCTGCCCGACCCACAGGAGGTCCGCCACCTCCTCGACCAGCAGGTAGCGCACGTGGCGCCCCGTGGCGGTGGGGCGAGGGTCGGGGAAACTCCGTAGCCAGGCCGGGGCCGAGGGGGGGAGGTTCTTTTGGTAGAACGCCGGACCGAGAGCCCCGTGCACGTACCGCGTCAGGACGAGGGGGCGGCCCCGCAGGTGGGGCAGGGCGTGGGGGGCGACCCTGCGCAGGTAGTCGAGGTAATCGGCCTTGGTGACCGGCCGCCGCTGCCCCGGGGCGGGTGGCCACAGCTCCTTGTCCAGGTGGGTGAAGCGCAGCCCAGGCCCGCTCACTGGGGCCGGGCCTCGTCGCGACCGGCCCGTTGCGCCTCGGTCGCCGCCACGCTCGCCTCCAGGGCGGCCAGCAGGTCCGCGTAGCGGGCGGGCTCCGGTGCGGCCGGGGGGGGGCCGCTCACCTGTCCGCCCGCGACCTTGCGGGCGAGCAGGTCGGCAAGGGCTGCCCGGTAGGCATCCGAGTAGGCCTCCGGTTGCCAGGGCCCGCTGAGGCGCTCGACCAGGACCGTGGCGACCTCGAGCTCGGGTTCGGGCAAGGGGACTTCGCCAGGCAAACCATCGACCTCGCGCCAATCGCGCAACTCGTCCCGGTAGCGCATGAGTTCCAGGACCAGGCAGTCCTCGACGACCCGCAGGAGCGCCAGGCTCTCCTTGGCACGCACGGCCACCTTGGCCACAGCGGCGCGCCCCGTGCGGCGCAGCACCGCCCGCAGCAGGGCGTACGGACGGCCCCCCCCTTCGGCGGGGCCGATCAGGTAGGGTTGCTCGAAGTAGAGGGGGTCGACGGCGGCCAACTCGACGAAGCCCTGGATGTCCACCGTGTGCGTGGTGGGCACGGGGAGGTCGGCCTGGTCCTGCTCGTCGATCACCACGAACCGGCCGGGCTCCACCTCGCTGCCGCGCACGATGTCCGCGGCGGGCACACGGCGCCCGCAGGCGGAGCACACCTTGTGGTACTCGACGGGCGCCCGACAGGGGGCGTGCAATTGGCGGAAGTGGGGGGTCCGGTCCCAGGTCGCCGGGTAGAGGCGGCACGGAATGTGGACCAAGCCGAAGCTGATGGCGCCTTTCCACAGGCTGCGCACCGCGCCCCTCCCCCCGGCGCCCCCTCTTGGCGCCCCTCCCCTGGTCGACTGGCCCCGGTCGCTGACCGAGGCGCTCACGGGACGGCCCCGCCGCCCACACGCCTTCCGGCGCAGCGCCCCCCCCACGGGCGGCGGTGGAAGAGCCCGCGGCCCCGGGCCAACGCTGGGGAGCCGTCGGCCACGCCCCCCCGCGGCGCGGTCCCCCCGTGCCCGGAGGGCAGCGGCCCCCGGGCCCTCACCCCCCGCGCATGCCCAGCGCCTTACGTAGTGTGCACCGCGGGGGCCAGGGGATCGACTGAGTCCGCGGGGACGCCGTTGCCACCGTCGACGCCTGCGTCCGAACCGCCGCCGCCCACGGGGGCGACCGCCGGCGCGCGTCGGCCAGTGGCGCGCTCTGAGCGGCCCAGCGCCTCCAATAGGCGGTCCAGCATCTCTGGCGCCAAGTCGAAGAGTCGTTCCAGCGAGGCCCGCTGATCCACGGGCAACAGGCGGACGCTCCCCTGGTGCACCACCAGGAACCCCACGGGGCGGACACTGACCCCGGCGCCGCTGCCACCCCCGAAGGGAAGGGCCCCTTCCGGGGCCCGCCGCGCCGTGCCGTATTCACCACCGCCGGCGGCAAAGCCGAACGACACCTGGGAGACCGGAACGATGACTGTCCCGTCCTTGGTCTCGACCGCGTCGCCAACCACGGTATTGACGTCCACCATGCCCTGCAGGCTCTGCATGGCCGTCTGCATCAGGCCCTGAATGGGGTGCTCCGCCGGAGACCCGTTCCCCGACACCGCAGCGTGGTCCATACGCCCCTGGCCCCCCCCCGCACTGGCAACCGCGTCCCGCCGGTCCGCGCCCCCGCCGTGCCCCCGGGGCCACGTCAGGGGTCGGGCAGCGGATGCAGCCCCGGGCGTCGCCGGGTCCGCAGGCTCTGCCACCGCACCAAGACGACCGCCAGCACAAGCTCCCCCAACGACACCTGGGCTATGCAGGCCCCGGAGGCCGCCACGTGCGGTGGCGAGTCGTCGGCGACCACGCCGAAATCGGGGCGAAAGCCCTGCGGCAGTCGAACATAGGACGACAGCAGGGCCAGGCCGCTGGACAGACCGGCGTGGCCCACGCCCACGGCAATCGCCGCCAAGGCCGCATCCCCGGTCCCCACCCGCAGGTGGAACCGGAGACGCCGCAGCGTGACCCGCCCGCGCAGGTAGTCCAGGCCACGCCACAACGGCGCGCGCCGTGCGCCCCGGGCCCGCCGCTCCGGCGCGGGCCCCGGGACGGTCTGCCGAACCGTGGCGCGAGCCAAGCTCGCGACGTGGCGGGAGGCCGCCTGCCCGGGATGTTCCGGGATGCGCCAGTGGTGCCGCCAGAGACCGAACAGCAGGCGCAACTCGACCAAGAGGCGGTGGCGCCCAGCGCCGAGGCGGTAGACGAGGCGCGCCTCGGCAGTCGTGAGGGCCAGGCCGGCCGCGCCGAACAGGGTGATCGCGAGGAGCCCACATGACCAGACCACGCATGGGGAGGGTCGCCATGGTGGGCACCCGGCATGCGGGCATGCCTCGCGGCATACGGGGGGGAGCGCCGGGCGGCAAGGCGCGCTCGATCCGCGGCCCCTAGGGGGATGGACATGCACGTCAGTTGGAGCCGTTGGCGGCCCGCCGGCCGAAGCACCGCGGGAACCTGGTCCCCCACGCCTTGGCGGCCGGTCGCCGTGACCGCGGGGCCGGGCGGGCGACCGGCCGCCGCCTCCCGGCCCCTCCTCCAGGCACGCCGCGGCCGGGCCCTGCTGGCCCTGCTCCCGGCGGCGGCAGGGGTCGGGCTGCTCGCCTCCTGGGCGCAGTTGGCCGCGCCCCCGCCGCTACCCACCACTGTCGAGGGGGGGGGCCGCCCGACGCCCACCGGCGCCGTCCAGGCCGGACTGGCGGGCGGCCCCAACCCGGGCTTTGCCGCCGTCTCCGCCTCCGCCCTGCGCGCGGCCCTCTTGGCCGCTCCCGCGCGGACGGCGGCCAGGGCGGGGCCCCCGACCCAAGGGGCGGCCGGCCCCGCGTCCAGCGGCCCGTTGCTCGGGGCCGCCACGGCCACCGGTCTCCCCCTGGCCCTGCTGGAGGCGGTCGCGCAGGAGGAAAGCCAGGGCCAGGCCCGGGCCGTGAGCCCCGCCGGGGCCCTGGGACTGATGCAGCTGATGCCGTCCACCGCCGCCGCCCTGGGCGTGCGCAACGCCTTCGACCCCGCGCAAAACGCCCTGGGCGGCGCGCGCTATCTCAAGCAGCGTCTGCTCGCCTACGGCGGGGGGCGCCCCTATTGCGTGACCAGCCCTCTGGATTGCCCCGCAACCCTGCGGCTCGCGCTGGCCTCCTACAATGCCGGTCCCGGGGCGGTGCGGCGCTTCCACGGCGTGCCTCCGTACCCCGAAACCAGGCGCTACGTGCGCGCCGTGATCGCCCTCTACCAGCAGGGCCTGCATCCCGGCTGAGGCGTGGGGCAGCGGCGGAGCCACTCTGTTCCGTCCCCGGACCCTCTTGGCCCACCGCCCGCGGGGCCCCTTTCGTTCCCAGAAGCCCCCTGGCCCCCTTGGTGACCCCAGAACCGCCTCGGCGCGCACTCGGGCCGGGCCGCCAGCGGGCCCGCCCCTCAAGCCCGCGCCTCTCCGGCGGGGCCTCCCGCGACGCCCGACCCCTCGGCGCGTTCCTGCCCCGGTACGGCTGCCTCGCCCGCTGCCGCCAACTCCGCAGGTGCACCGCCCGCACCGTGCGCCGCCCAGCGTGCCGCGGTCCCCGGGCCGCGGCCCTCCTCCCCCAACTCCCCCAGAGAGCGCAGGCCGAAGTGGTCGAGGAAGCGACGCGTCGTACCGTAGAGGAACGGACGACCGGGCGCGTCGGCCCGGCCGGTCTCCAGCACCAGGCCGCGTTCCACCAGCGTGGAGATCGCCCCTTCCGAGTGCACGCCGCGCAGTTCGTCGACCGCCGCCCGGGTGACGGGCTGGCGAAAGGCGATGATGGCCAGGGTCTCCAGGGCCGCGCGCGAGAGCGCGGACTGCCGCGGGGTGGCCAGGGCCGCCACGGCCGCCGCGTGCTCCGGACAAGTCAACAGTTGGAAGCCACCCGCCGTCTCGACGAGACCGACGCCGTGGCCGTGGGCATCCAGGTGCGCCGCCAGGGAACGGAGCGCCAGCCGCGTCTCCGCCTCCGAGGCCCCGGCCGCCGCTGCCAGGCGCCCCGGCCCCACGGGCTCCGTCGCGGCGAACAGAATCGCCTCCAGCCGCCCCACCAACGGACCCAACCCGGTCTGGGCCGTCGCGCCCCCCGGTCCCCCACCGGGCGAGTCCGGGTCGGCCTGCGCTGGCCCACCCTGGCCGCCCGCCGCCCCACCCTCCGCAGCCACCGCCCCATCCCCCATCCAGCCGCGCACGACCTGCGTGACCCACTGCCCCCTGTCGGTCTGGGGCCGCCTCCGGGTTTTCGGCGCGGCCTCCCGCTCCGGCCATCCGGGTTGCCGCTGCTCGCACCGGCGACGGAGGCGTGCCGGGCTCGGGGCCGCGGCCGGTGGTGCCCAGCGCACCGACGCCGGAATGCCGGACGCGGCACAAACGTCTGCCCTTGCCGCAACCGCTTCCGGCTGCCGCCTCCGGCGTTGCCCTCGGCCCACCACCCGTGGGGAGCCCGGAGACCACAAGGGCTCGGTGGAAGCCGGACGCCACAACACCAGGCCTGGAGGTGGGCATGGCCACGGCCACGGCCTCGCGGCCACGGCCTCGCGGCCACGGCCTAAAGAGGGCTTTCGCCGTGCCCGCCTAGCACGCCTCCAGCCGCGGGGCGGCGGGCCCGCCGCGCCCCCGCGGGCCCGCCGCCCTGCCAGCCGATCCGCACCGAGGCGAAGGGCTCCGCCTGGCGGACGGTGACCTCGCCCAGGCGAACCAGCTCCAACAGCGCCAGAAAGGTGACCACCACGTCCAGACGATCGGCCCCCGCCGCGAACAGGGCCTCGAACTCCGTCCCACCCACCGAGGCCAAATGCGCGCGGAGGCGGTCCGCGGCCTGCGCCACCGTGAACCGCTCCCGACGTACCTCCTGCGTCCGTGGGCGCGCCCGCTCCCAGACCTCGGCGAACACGGCCAGCAGGCGATCGAAGGCCTCCGGACCCGCGGGGGCCGGGCTCGTCACCGCCCCCGCGCCGGAAGCCGCGCTGGCTCGCCCCAACCCCCCGGATCCCTCGGGCCGCCCGAATCGGGTCGCGCGCCGCCGCTCGAACTCCCGCAACGCCGCCGCAGCCTCGGCAAACGCCTGATAGGCCGCAAGACGCTCCGCCAGGCGTGCCGCCTCCGCCTCCGCATCCTCGGCCTCGCTCTCCGCCGCCGCTTCGGGGGGCGGTGCCGGCAGCAGCGCCCGCGCCTTGGCCTCCACGAGGCGCGCCAACAGCACGAACGCGCCCGTGGCCCGCTCCAGGTCGGCTCCGGAGCCGCGGATCGCCTCCACCACCGCCCGCACGGGGACAGAGGCGGGTGGGACGGTTCCGGCGTCCACTGCGGCCAGGAGTTCGCCGAGGTCCCCGGACCAAGAGCCCACCGTCAACCGCACCAGCCTGCCGCCCTCTTGGCCCGCTTCGCCCATCCGGCCCCCCCTCCCCCCGCACCAAGGCCGGATCGGCGCCGCCGGCTGCCTGCCCGCCCGCACCCCTCACGCGCCCACGGGGACGCCGACCGCCACCGCCATCCAGCGCAG
>DAHWHV010000578.1 GCA_027335545.1 Clostridia bacterium | reverse complement strand
CCCCCCCCCCCGGGTCGGCGTCCGGCCGGACCGGGCCCCTCCCCTCCGAGCCCCCCGCGCAGCCCTGATCGGGGCTGGCGCGCACCAGGAATGTGGAATCCCCATGGCGAACCTTGGGTTATGCCCACCCCACCCCCCCTTCCCCGTCGCAGCGCCCTGGGCGCCATGCTGCGCGCCGCCGGCGCGTTGCTGGCGGCACCGGCCCTGACGGGCTGCAGTGTCGGCGCCGCCGTGGCCGGGCTGCAACAGGGCTTCAAACCGATCCCCCTCACCGTCTTCCTCCTGGGCGGGGCGCCCGGGCGGAACGGCCAGCTCCATGGGTTGGAGAAGCCCCTGCGCGCCGCGGTGACCGCGGCGGCCAAGCACGTCCCCCGCCTGGGCACGACGACCTTCCAGGTCGGCAACAGCGCCACATCCTGGTTCCCGCTGCCCACCACCCTCTTCAACCTGGGCAGCGCTCAAAGCGCGCGCACCGACGACCCTTCGATCCCCATGCCGGACGTGGTCATCGCGCCACACGCCATGTTCCCCAACTACCTGGCCAACCGGGCCCTGGACCTCACCCCCACCCTGCGGCTCAAGAGCGCCGCCCTGCAGGGCATCTCCGCCGGTGCCCTGACCGCCGCGCGCGCCTACGGGTACGGTAGCGGAACCTTTCAGGCGGCGCTGCCTCTGCTGCGCATCCCGCTGCTGTGCGCGGTGCGCCCCGGGGTCAGCGCCGTCCGGGGGACCAAGGCCTGGACGGTGGCGGCCTTCCTGCAGACGCTGGCGACGCTGGCGCCGACGTATGGCCGGCCCAACGCCGTGCTGCCCTGGATCCCCTTCGGCATGGGCGTCCCCGAGATGGCGGCGATCGGCAGCGGCGGAACCCTGGCCGTCAGCGGCAGCACCAGTTCCCAGGCAACCTTCGCCAACGCCCCCACCGCGACCGGCATCGAGGACACCCTGCTCTGGGCGGGGTATGCGGCGCGCCAGCCGCCCTTTCGGCAGCGGTCCTTCGACTACGCCATTCTGATGTTCGACGGGCAACTCGTTCTGGAGAACCGCGGGCGGCCCTTCCGCTTCGGCCGGCACGCGAGCGGACCCAACCCCAAGGGGTGGACGGTGGCTCCGGTGCCCACCTTCCCGGTGCGCCCCGCCACGCCCGTGCGGACGATCGACGTGATGGTCTTCAAGCACTCCAAGGCGGCGGCGGTGGCCGCCGACCTCGCCGTGGCGCTGCTGGCGGCCACGGTCCAGGCGGAACTCCTGCAGTACGCGGGCGCCCTGGCGCTGCGGCCCGCCCAGGCCCTGCGGCAATTGACGCGCGTCGTGGGCGCCGTCCAAGGGGCTGGGCTGATCGCCGACCCCAAGGACGACATCACCAGCCTGGACGCATACGGGGCCATGACCGACGGCAACGAGCAGGCCCAAACGCTGGTGCGCAACGACCTGCTGGGGGCGATCGATTCTCTGGTCGGCAGCGCCGGTCAGTACGGCGGCTACTCCGCCCTGAACGGCCCCGCCCCGGGCTTGGGCGGGGGCACCTTCGCGCACGTCCCCGCCCCCGCGGGCGAGACCCCCCTGCAGGTCCTGCGCGCCGCCCAGCAGGCCGCCAACGCGGGCCACGCCTACCCGGGGTAGGGCCCCAGGGGCGCCGCGCCCCGACCCGGGGACGGCACCCCCCGCCGGGGGCAGGGACCGTTGCGCCAAGTCCGGCCGCCTTACGCCCCCTTCACCCGGCGCACCACGTCGCGCAGCACGGCCTCCAGGGCCTCGTCCTCCGAGGCGGCCCGGAAGGCGTCGTGATCGATCACCAACGGGGCGCCCACGACCACCAGGGGCGCACCCGCGGCCGGCAGGCGGTCCAGGTCCTGGAGGCTGAGCCCGCCCACGGCCTGCACGGGCACGTCCACGGCGGCGACGACGGACGCCAGGTCCTCCCAGGGGCTCGCCCCAGGGCGTTCGTGCCGCTCGTCGAACCCCGTGTGCACGATGACGTAGTCGCAGCCGTCCTCCTGCAGTTGCCGGGCCGCGGCCGGTTTGTCGGGCGCGGCCAGGATGTCCCCCATCACGCGGATGTGGAAATCGGCCGCGGCACGCACCACGGCACGCACCGTCGCGCGGTGCGCCTGGCTCATGACCACGACGAGCGAGGCCCCCGCCTTGGCCATCATCTCGGCCTCCAGGTAGCCGCCGTCCATCGTCTTCAGATCGGCGACGATCGGGTGGTCCGGGAACCGGCGCCGCAGGGCGCTCACCCCGTGGAGACCCTCGGCCAGCAGGAGCGGGGTCCCCGCCTCGATCCAGTCCACACCGGCACGCACCGCGATCTCGGCGACGTGCAGGGCCTCGGCCGCCGAGGTCAGATCCAAGGAAACCTGGACGATGCTCGGGTGAGCGGCGGGCATCCTGGCATGATCCTTTCTGCGACAACGTCTGGGCAGGGCAGGCGGCGCGCCTCGACGGCCACGCCGCGGCGATCCTCGGTCCCCTCCCTGGCCTTCCCGCGGCCCCCGGCCACCGGGCGTCCCCG
>DAHWHV010000541.1 GCA_027335545.1 Clostridia bacterium | reverse complement strand
AGCCCGGGCGACCGGGGCCATGCCGAGGCCCACCGGCAGCCCGGCGAGTTCCCCCGGGATCGCCGGGACGTTGTCCACACCCTGGCACCACTGGGGGTGGGGGCAGTTGAGGGAAGCCGGGAAGAGCCGGCCGACGCTGCCCCCCCGCGCCAGTTCGGCGCGCAGGGTGCCGAGGCGTCCGTGCCAGAAGCGGTTGAGCAGGCGGTCGGCGTAGACCCAGCCCCGTGGGCTGAGGTGGCCGAAGGAGTTGATGAACAGAGGGTCGGTGTCGTGGGTCTGGAAGGTCGTCGCCGGGACGCCCTCGGCGTAGGCGATCGCCCGGAAGCGGTCATAGACCACGCGGCGGGCCGCCGCCGAGTATGGCGTGTGGTCGGCCAGTGCCCCCTGGATCGGTTGCAGCCAGACCAGGGGCGCCGCGTGCATGGCCCGCAGCGTCTCCAGTTCCAGAGTCAGGTCCGTCCAACAGCGGCAGGCCTTGACCCCCTGCACCCAGCCCATCGGCAGCGGGTAGATCTGCGCCGCATGGTTGGTGCGGCCGTGGCGGTACAGCACCAGAGCCCGCTCGCACCAGGGCCTCCCCACCGGGGTGATGTCCGAGCAGGTCTTCCACTGGTGGGCCAGCACACCGAACGGGTTGCTGGCCGAGAGGGCGGCCGCCCGCCGGGTGGCCTGGCGCAGGGTGGAGTTCCAGTCGATGGTGCGTGGCCGTGTGGGCACGAAGGCGCGTAGGCGCGGCGGCGTCGGGCTCGTCGAGCGGTTCAGCAACTGCCAGAGGGCCGGGGGCCCCCCGCGCGCGGGGCCCAACCCCAGGAGGCGCCGCCACCAGGGGGTGCGCGCGCCGGTGGTGGCGCGGCGGATCGCCTGCCGCAGGAGCCGCGGCGGGACGGCGGGCTTGGGGTGCACCAGCTGGTCGAGGGTGTGGATGGTCTTGGCGGCATCCCGCAACTCGGCCGCCCAGGCCGAGAGGCGCCCCAGCGGATCGAGCAGCCGGTAGGTGAGGTCCCCGCGCCAGGTGCCGGAGGCCAGGGCGCGCAGGCCCGCCCGCAGCAGCGGCATGGACCGCAGCGTGGTCGGGTAGTCGAGCATCCGCCGGGCCACCGCCGCCCGCAGGGCCAGCGGCTCAGGGGCGTCCCAGGCGAAGACCTGGGCGATCTCCGGCGAGAAGGTGTGGGCGTAGGCGGCCGGGGGGATGCCCCCCGGGCTGAAAAACCACGGGGAGTCCGAGACCACGAGGCGCTTGCCCCGCAACGCATGGCCCAGGGCCCCAAAGGTCTGCGCCCAGAAGAGGTCCTCGGTGACGGGGTAACCGACGCTGAAGACGACGAAGCCGGTCGGCTTGGTGTTGAAGAAGTAGCCGGCGTTGTAGTTGGCGGCGCAGCAGTACAGCTCCGAGGTCCCGTAGATCGGCAGGACGCCCGTCTGCCGCAGGGCCGCCCGCTGCAGCGTGAGCGTCTGCGCCTTGAAGGGGAGGCTGCGCGCCGCCAGGGCCCGGACGTAGCGGCCCGCCTGCCGGTTGGCCAGCGCCGTGTACCCGTAGGCCGCGCCCACGGCCAGCAGCAGCGCCAGCAGCGCGGCGAAGAGCCCCACCGGCCGGGGCGGGGCCGCGGGCCGAGCGCCTCCGGTGGCCACCAGGCGGACCCCCTTCGCGGACGGCGGTGGGCGATCGGCCGCGGCTCGCCGAGGGGCGGGCCGCGCCTGCGCTGACTAAGCCTGGCGCCGGCCCCCCGGCGTGCAGGTCCCGGATGCCGCTTTGGTGCGCCCACCCGCAGGTCGCCGCCGCGGCCTGGGCGGCGCGGGCAGGGCCGCCGTACCGCCCCAGACGATTCCCGCGTGGAGCCCCGGGTTCCTGCCCCGTCCGCCGCAGGCCCGGCGCCGCGGGGGCGCGGGGTGGTGGCCCCGGACGGGCGTGCCCGCGCCCTCCCACGGCTCCCTGGGCCGCTTGGGTCCCTCAGCCCCCGCCGCCGGCCTCCCCAGAATGCTCGGCCTGGATGCCGGGCAGGAGCCTCCCCCTGGCCACGACCCAGACGGCGGCCGTCAGGGCGATGCCGGCCAGACCGACGAGCGCCCCCACCCGCTCGGCGGGCACCCCGAGGGAGCCGGCCAGGCCGACCAGCACCAGGGCGATGACCAGGAGCGTGGTCGCGGGGAAGCCCCACAAGCGGTGCTTCAGGCGCTCGGGGTGGTGGCGCCGCAGGTAGCCGCGGTAGAAGAGGTGCGTGACCAGGATCATCAGCCAGATGAACATGGCCTGGAAGCCGGTCGCCGTCACCAGGTACTGATAGGCCCGGTGGGGGAGCAGGTAGGCCAGGAGGATGGCCCCCAGCAGCAGGGCGGCGCTGGTCCAGGTCGCGTGGGCCGGGACCTCGTGGCGGTTGAGCCGGCCGAGCCAGGCCGGCGCCTCCCGTTCCTTGCCCAGGGTGTAAAGGACACGGACGTTGGCGTACAGGGCCGCGTTCATGGTGGAGAGCACGGCGAAGAGCAGGACGAGGTTCATCAGGTCGGCGGCATACGGCAGGGCCGTCCCGCGCAGCGCCGTCACGAAGGGGCTGGCGTGGGTGGGGACCTGGCTCCAGGGCTGCAGGGTCACCAGCAGGTAGGCGCTGCCCAGATACAGGATGCCCACCAGCAGGACGGTCGCGCGCACGGCGCGCGGGATGGTCTGCTCGGGCCGGCGCGTCTCCGCGGCGGCCATGCCCACCACGCCCGTGCCGGCATAGGCGAAGAGGACCAGCAGCAGGGCGGCAGCCGCCCCGGGCAGGCCGTGGGGGAAGAGCGGGCCGCCGGAGGCCAGGGGGTCCCAGGCAGGGGCGGCGACGGTGGGGGCGTGGGGCAGGGTCCCCGTGAGCAACAGGGCGCCCAGGACCAGGAAGGCGAAGACCGCGACCGTCTTGAGTCCGGCCATCAGGTTCTCGACGGTCTGAAAGCTGCGTACGCCGAAGAAGTTGAGGAAGATGATGAAGGCGGAGTACACCAGCGACCACACCCAGAGCGGGACGGCGGGGAACCACAGCCCCGTGAAGAGGGCGGCCGCCGTCACCTCGCTGGACATCGTCAGGACGCTGGAGAACCAGTAGATCCAACCGGTGACGAAGGTCGAGCCGGGGCCAAGGACCTGGCGGCAGTAAACCAGGAAGGACCCGGCGACCGGGCTGGCCGCGGACATCTCGGCCAGGGCGTTGATCTCCAGGTACATCGCCAGAAACCCCACGGCGAAGACGGCGACGATCCCGGGCCCCGCCTCGCGGATGGCCATGCCGCTGGCCAGGAAGAGTCCCGAGCCCATGATCCCGCCCAGGGTCAGCAGGGTCAGGCCGGAGACGCCGATGTCCCGACGGAAGTGCGCCCGTCGCCGCCCCCCGACGGGGTGCGCCGCGCTGTGGCTGGCGGAACCGGGGCTGCGTATGGCCATGGCCGTTAGCCTGGGGCCCGGGGGGC
>DAHWHV010000053.1 GCA_027335545.1 Clostridia bacterium | reverse complement strand
GGCGCTGTGGCACGGCGAGGCCGTGACCAGGACGGAGGCGCCTACGGCCGGCGCCCCGGCCCTCCGCGGGGCGATGTACCGTCCGGTCGGCGCGGGCGTCTACCCGCGGGTGCTGTTTGTGAACGGGATCGTCGGCCGGGGGTGGAGGAACCCCGAGGTGGAGCGGGTCGCCCGGTCGCTGGCCGCCTTGGGCTTTGTCGTCTACGTGCCGAACCTTCCGGCGCTGCGCAACGGTGAACTCACGGCCGCATCGCTGCGGGCGCTGGTCGTGGACGTGCGCCGGTTTGCGGCGTCGGGGCCAGCGGTGTCTCTGTTCGGCGTCTGCGTCGGCGCGTCTCTGGCGATCCTGGCGGCGGAGCAGCCCGGCCTCGCGGGCGAGGTGCGCGTCGTGGCGGCGATCGACCCCTACGCCTCGCTGCGCCACCTGCTGGAGGCGGCGACGGTAGCGCGGGGGGCCAACGCGCGCGGGGTGATGGCGCCGTTCCGCATGTCGCCCTGGGCGGCGTGGGTCGTCGCGCGCAGTGTGGCGGCGACGCTGGCCCGGGGAGACGACCGACAGGCACTCCTGGCGGCGCTGGGGGCGGCGCCCGCCCTGGCCCCCGGCCCAAGCCCACTGGCCGCGTTGGGGCGGATGGCACCGCCGCCGGGGCGGGCCGCAGGTGCCTGGTGGCGGCTGCTGGCGAACCGGCGGCCGGGGAGGTTTGCGGCGTTGTATGCCGCGCTGCCGCGGGGGGCGCGCCACGAACTCCGGGCGCTGTCCCCGGTGGACGGGCTTGGGGGACTGCGGGCACCGCTGCTGATCGCGGCTCCCAGGAGCGACTTCGCCTACCCGGCGGGCGAGGCGGCGGCGCTGGCCGCAGCCAACCCCAGAGAGGTGCGCCTTGTCCGGTCGTCCGCGTTGGACCACGCACGGCCGGAGTTCGGCGTGTCGCGGATCGGGGGCTACCTTCGCCTGTGGGTCTACATGGCCCGCGTGTTGGGTGCGATGCGCTGACCGGGCGGCCCGCCGCGCCCGGGGCGCCGCCGGGGCCGCGCGGCGCGGGAGCCCCGGGGCGGGTGGGGACCTCCCGCCCGCTTCTCCATCATAGGGGGGAGGTCCGTGTTAGAGGTCGCCGATGCCGACGCCCCGTTGTTTCTGGTGCCGCCGGGAGGCTTTCTCCAGCGCGGCGGCCGATGCTGGATGGCCGACCGCCCGTTGCAGCTCAACCATGCACATCAGTACCGCGTGGTTCCGCCGCTCTACGCCGCAAGCAAGCACGGAGCGCCGGGCTTCTACATCGAGGACGTGGAGACCCGCGAACGGCACCTTGTGGTGCTGGACTGATGGCACCTCTCCCCCGCTCGCCATAGGGGGGTGCTTGCCGTGGCGGTGATGGCGGCGGAGGCCTGGCGGCCCGCGTGGCAGGAGTTGCCCGACGGCTCGTGGTTTACCGAGGGGCCTGCGGCGACCGAGGTGCTGCTGGAGCCGGAAGGCGGCGGGCGGTGGCGCTGGGGCGTGTCGCGGCACACGGGGACG
>DAHWHV010000488.1 GCA_027335545.1 Clostridia bacterium | reverse complement strand
CCCCCCGCATCCCCACAATCCTCGAAATGGATCCCTCCCCCGGTGGAGAAGAGAGGCCCGGCCCCCCCGCGGGCCGCGGCCAGGAGGCGTGCCGCCGACAGGGGTGCGCGCCCCACACACGACCCACTGACCCGCAGAATGCCACCGAATGCCATCGAATGCCCCTGAATGCCACCGTATGGAGGAGGATCCCCAGATGCCCGTCACCGTGGGTCTCGTCGGACTCGCCGGCATCGGCAACCGGCACGCCCAGTGCCATCAGGCCGATGACCTGGCCCAACTGGTCGCCGTTTGCGACATCCTGCGCGAGCGCGCCGACGCCGCCGCCGGCAAGTACGGCGTCCCCGCCTACTACAGCGTGCAGGACATGCTCGCCGCCCACCCCGACCTCGACGTGGTCGATGTGACGACCGGCGGTCGGGAGAACGGCAGTTGGCACTTCGCGCCGGTCATGGAGGCGCTGGCGCGAGGGCGGAACGTCTTGGTGGAGAAGCCCCTGAGCAATGACATCCACGAGGCGCGGCGCATGGTCGCCCGCGCGGACGAGCAGGGGGTCTACCTCGGCTGCAACCTCAACCACTACTTCACCCCGCCGGCGGAGCGGGCGCGCAAGTACGTCGACGACGGGGAGATCGGGGAGATCCGCTACTGCCTGATGAAGATGGGCTTCTCCGGCGGTGAGGAGTTGTACGGCGGGGCGCCCAAGGACCCGCGCGTGCAGGGCTACCCGTACTTCCACGCCAAGGCCTTCCTGACGCATCCCTTCAGCGTGATGCGGCACCTCTGCGGCGACATCACGGCCCTGCAGGCCTTCTTCGGCCGGCCGGGCTTCCGCCAGCGGGCCGGTGAGGTCCTGCTCTCCCATACGAGCATTCACGCCCGCTTCGCCAACGACTGCACCGGTTACCTCCTGAGCACGCGCGGCGACACGCCCGTCGGCCTGGGCGGGTGGTGGAGCATCGAGGTCGGGGGCACCCACGGCACGCTGTGCATCGAGAACTGCATCGAGAAACTCACCTTCTGGCCGGTGCAGCGCGTGGGCCTGGGGGAGAGCCCCGAGGCCGTGGTCATGGATACGGGGATCAAGGACTTCGACCAGACCTTCCCGCGCCGCCTGCACGCCTTTCTGGAGGATGTCGCCGCGCGCGTCCCCCGGGACCGCCTCCGCGCCTCGGGGCGGGATGCGCTGGCGGCCCTGGAGTACACGTGGGCGGCCATGGAGTCGCACGAGCAGGGTGGGGCGCTGGTGCGGCCGCACGCCCTGCCCACGGTGCACTGAAGGCCGGGGGGGGCGGGCGGCCCCGCCCGCCCCCCCCCCGGCCCCACTCGCAGGGACCGCGGGCGCGGCGTGGAACTCCCCGCCCGCCCGGCGGCGCTTCGGGGCCCGTCGGTTCCGGCCCCCGTCCCCGCCCCTACTCCCCCGTTCGTCGCCCTGCCCCGGGCCGTTCCGCCCCTGGGTCGCGATCCCACAACCCCCGGCTTGGGCCGTGGAGAGGTACCGTGCCCACGAGGGACCGGCGCCCCGCCGCTACGCCCGCCCCGGTGGGCGGCGCACGCCGGTCGCCGCCCCGTCCCGCTCGCTCAACCTGACGCGCCGGGAGGATCCCCCATGCCCATTCCCGCCGCCCCGCTCCCCGGCCTCGACAAGCCGGTTTCACGCCTGGTCCTGGGCTGCGGCGGCTTCTCGCCGGAGCGCCAGGAGCAGGTGAACTCCCTGCTGGACGCCTTTGTGGCCATGGGCGGTACGGCGCTGGACACCGCGCACATCTACGGGCGCGACGGCGCCAGCGAGCGGGCGGTGGGCGCGTGGCTCGCGGCCCGCGGCCGGCCCGCGGGGGTGGTGGTGATCACCAAGGGCGCCCACCCCGACCCCGAGTGGCACCCGCGCGTCCGGCCCGAGGTGATCGTGCGTGAGCTGCAAGAGAGCCTGCAGCGGCTGGGGTTGGACTGCGTCGACCTCTACCTGCTGCACCGCGACGACCCGGCGGCGGCGGTCGGGCCCATCCTGGAATGCCTCAACGAACAGGTCGCGGCGGGGAGGATCGCGGCCTTCGGCGGCTCCAACTGGAGCCCGGCCCGCCTGGCGGAGGCCAACGCCTATGCCGCCGCCCACGGCCTGCGCGGCTTCTCCGCCAGCAGCCCCCACCTGGCCCTGGCCCTCGCGCGCGACCCGGCGCACATGGGGCACAGCATCGTCTCCGGGGATGCCGCCGCGCTGGAGTGGTACCGGGAGACGCACCTGCCCCTGCTGGCCTGGACCTCCCAGGCCCACGGCTTCTTCTCGGAGCGCGCGGATCCGGACTCCCCGGAGGCCCGGCGCCGCTTCCGGCGCTTCGACGCCGAGGACAACTGGGAGCGCCGCCGCCGCGTCCTGGAACTGGGTGCGCGCCGCCGCGTGCCCCCGACCCAGATCGCCCTGGCCTGGGTGTTGCAGCAGGGCAGCCACGTCTTCCCCATCATCGGCTCGGGGAGCGTGGCCCATCTGGAGGATGCCGCCGCCGCCCTGGAGGTGCGCCTCTCGCCGGAGGAGTGGGCGTGGGTCGATCTGCGGGCGTGAGTCGCGCCGCGGCCCGCCCCGGCGACCCGGCGGTGCCCCCGGGCGGCGCCCCGGCTCAGCAACCGACGAACCCGCGCTGGAAACAGGCGGCCACGTGTCCAAACGCGGTGTCCAGCCGGAGGCCGAGCAGGCTGACGGCGACCAGGGCCGCCAGGCAGACGCCGCTCAGGATCAGGACGTACTCCACGAGGCCCTGTCCCGCCTCGTCGCCGACCACGGGCGCCATGTGCCTCGCCCCCCGCACCGTATCGGTGGGGGGCGCCCCTTTTGTGAGGTGCCAGAGCGCCCCGCTGTCCAGGGTCTCCGGTCGGCATCGGGAAACTCCCGACTGCCCGTCACGACCGCCCTCCGGCAGCATGGGAGGCAGTAGGGGTGCGGCAGCCGTAGCGCGCGGCTGCGGCCCGTCCCCGGCCGACGCCGTCCGTCGGCGTCGGCCTCCTCCCGGGCGCGCCCCGGGAGCGGCGGCCCGCCCCGCCCAGGGTCGCCCCCGTCGGCGCGGGGGATGCCCCCCGGGAGCCGACGTCACGGGGCCCGAGGCTTCAGGCGCCCGCGACGCCGCGCGCCCGCGGTGCCTCGCCGACACAGCCGTTGCGAAAAGACCGGGGCCGGGGCCGCACCGCCCGCGGCGGTGCGGCCTGGCAGGCCCGTTTGGGGGGGCCATGGTGTCGCGGAGCAGGGGGGGAGGCGCCGGCACCGCGACCCCCGTCGTCCCCGTCGCGGGGCGGGACGGGGCGGTGCGCGTCCGGCGCGTGCGGGGTCGCCCCCTGGAGGCGCATGGCGGCGTGCGAGCGGAGCCCGCGGTGGCTGTTCCCCGTGCGGCCGCCAGTCCCGCCGCGGCGGCCCGGTTTCCGCAGACGGGCGAAGGGGGACCCGGCTGGTCGGGCGGGCCGGATCTGGTGGCCCTCTACCTGCGCGACGTGGGGCGGGAGCCGCTGCTGACGGCGGCCGAGGAGGTCGCCCTCGCCCGACGCGGGCGGTCGGGGGACCCGGAGGCGCGGCGGGAGCTTGCCGTGCGCAACCTGCGGCTGGTCGTGCGCATCGCGTCCCGCTTCACCGGGCGGGGCCTGGACCTCGCCGACCTCATCCAAGCGGGAAACCTCGGCCTGCTCCGGGCCTGCGAGAAGTTCGACGACCGCGCCGGGGTCCGGTTCAGTACCTACGCCACCTGGTGGATCCGCCAGGCCGTCGCCCGCGCCACCGTCACCGAAGGCCAGCCCATCCGGCTGCCCGACCACCTGGACCAGGCCGTGCGCCAGGTCCGGCGGGTGCGCTGGGAGTTGTTTCAGTCGTTGGGTCACTGGCCCAATGACGCGCAACTGGCCTCGAGCCTGCACCTGCCGGCGAGCCTGCTCCGCCGGGCCGCCCAGGTGCCGCGCGAGGTGGTCAGCCTGGACGCCCCCCTGGACGGCGGCGCGGAGGCGGTCACCGGCGACTTCGTGGCGGACCTCGCGGGGGAACCCCCCGCCGAAGGGGCCGCGCGGGCCGTGCTGCGGCAACAGGTGCGGATGGCCCTGGCCGCCCTGCCGGAGCGCGAGGCCGCCGTCATCCGCCTGCGCTTCGGACTGGACGGTCAGCGGGACTGCACGCTCAAGGAGATCGGCCGGCGCCTGGGCATCTCCCACGAGCGGGCCCGCCAGATCGAGGCCGCCGCCCTGCGCAAGCTCCGCTTCTCGGCGGTCCAACTCCACCTTGACGACCACCTGGACTGATCGGCCGCTTCTCGGCGGTCCAGTTCCAGCTTGACGACCACCTGGACTGATCGGCCGCTTCTCGGCGGTCCAGTTCCAGCTTGACGACCACCTGGACCGATCAGCCGCTTCTCGGCGGTCCAGTTCCAGCTTGACGACCACCTGGACCGATCCGGCGCCGCAGGCCCTCGGACCGGTGGGAAGGCCACCCCGGCTCGATTCCACGGGCCGCCGCGCGGCTCGGGCGCCCGCGCCCCACCACGGCGGAAACGCCTCGTGCGTCCGGTGGGCCCCGGTGCCCGCGCGGCTCGGGCGCCCGCGCCCCGCACCTTCCGGTATACTCCGCCGGTGTGCCCCGAGGTGGGGTGCCGGGGGGTGGGGCGGGTGGCCGCCGCGGAGGAGACGGGCCTGCCCTGGGGCGAACGGGCGCTGGCCCTGCTGCCCCGGGTGCGGCGGGCCCTGGCGGGGGACGCCTCGGGGCACGACTGGGCCCACGTCCTGCGCGTGCGCCACCTGGCCCTCCGCTTGGCCGCGGTGGACGGCGCTCCGCGCGAGACGGTCGAGCTCGTCGCGCTGCTGCACGACGTGGAGAGCCGCTCCGGGCGGGCCGGACACGCCGCGCGCGGGGCGGCCACCGCCCGCGCCTGGTTGGAGGCCGGGGAGGCTCCGGGGGCCTTGATCGAGGAGGTCTGCGCGGCGGTCGCCGACCTCTCCTGGAGCGGCGGCCGGACCCCCGCCACCGCCGCCGGGCGCGTGGTGCAGGACGCCGATCGGCTCGACGCGATCGGCGCGGTGGGCATCGCCCGCGCCTTCGCCTACGGTGGGGCGCACGGCCGTTCCCCGGGCCTGCCGGCCCCGGGCCTGGGCGGCGAGGCCCCGGGGGAGACGGTCGCACACTTCCACGACAAGCTCCTGCGGCTGGCCGGCACCCTGCACACCCAGGCTGCGCGCGACCTCGCGGCTGGCCGGCACGCCTTCTTGGACGCGTTCCTGGCACGCTTGGCGGCCGAGGCGGAGGGGCAGGCCTAGCGGCCGGCTCGGCGAGCCTTGCCCGGGCCCGGGAGGCCCTGCTGGCCGGCCCCGCCGGGGCGCGGCCGCCGGGGGGCTGAGGCCCGGGCCTCAGCGCAGCAGGGCGCCGACCGCGGCCCCGAGGGCCGTCGCCGCCAGATTGACCCCGTCGTTGTCCAACCAGGGGAGCCCCCGGACCAGCACGCCGGGCTGCCCGCAGCCGTGTCCGCGCGTCTCCAGGCGCGCCCCGCAGGTGGGGCAGCGGTAGACGGCCTGCCCGAAGGCCCCGAGGA
This sequence comes from Clostridia bacterium, assembly GCA_027335545.1. The sequence goes on along the minus strand of DAHWHV010000488.1, from coordinate 1,156 downwards.
CGCTGTCCCCGATCAGGCCCACGGCCCCGGCCACCAGGGGGGACCAGGCCCCGGCCACCAGCGCGATCAGGGCGGCCCCCGCCAGCCCCGCCGCGCTGCCCAGGGGGGTCATCCCCCCGGAGGCACCGGGGGCCAGTGGGGCCCCCAGCGCCAGGGTCCTCGGGACCCCGCCCCAACGCGTGCCCACCTCCGTGGCCCACGTGTCCGCATTGGCGGCGGCGAGGGAGCCGCCCAGGGCCCCCAGCGCCCACGGATGGCCGGCGGCGGCCAGGGCGGCGGCCAGGGCGGCCACGCCGCCGTTGGCGAGCACCTGCCGGCCGCTCCGCGGCCCATGGGGGGCGCGGCCGGGGAGCCTACCCAGCAGGGAGGAGGTCGCGAAGAACACCAGGAGCGGCAGGGTTCCGGGCCAACCGGTGAAGCCGAAGACGGCCACGCCGACGACGGAGGCCGCCCAGGCCCCGCCGGCGCCCAGGAGGCGCAGCCTCCGGCAGGCCAGGGCGACCAGGGCGGCCCCGGCCAGGGCGACGGCGAAGCGTAGCGGCAACGCGCGCACCTCCGGTGGGGAGCCTACCAGACCTGATCCCCTGGGCACGCGGGTGGCGGCGTCGGGGGGACGGTGGGCCTGTGGGGGCCGGCGGGCTGGTGCCCCGTGGGCCAGGGCCCGGACGGGGCGCGGAGAATCCACGCGCGGGAGGGATGCCGCTTGGAGATTCGCAACCTGGGGCGGACGGGCCTGCGGGTGACGGGTCGCCACCGCGGCGCCGCGGCCCCGCAGGAGGGCACGCGCTTCACGCTGCCGCACAGCGGTGAGCTGTACCGGCGCCGCCCCTGGAGCGACCCGGTGCTGGGCGCCGTCGACGGACTGGCGCGCTTCCTGGCTCCCCGCGGCCGCTCGCTCGTGCAGGTGGCGCTGGCCTGGGTGCTGGCCCAGCCGGGGATCAGTGCGGCGATCGTCGGCGCGAGTCGTCCCCAGCAGCTGCAGGAGAGCCTGGCTGGAGTGAGCCCGCGCCTGGAGGCCGAGGAGTTGCGGGCGCGTGAGGATGTCTGGTATGCCCTGCCCCGGGAGCGCGACGCGGGCCCGGCCAGGCGGTGAGGGCCGCCCTCACCGCCCCTGCCCGGCGGCCCCTCCGGGCGGGCGGTCGCGCGCCGGCCCGGG
>DAHWHV010000484.1 GCA_027335545.1 Clostridia bacterium | reverse complement strand
TCGCCGCCCTGCGCAGCGGGCGCCCGCTCGCCCGCATTCCCGCGGCCGCCGCCGGCCAGGCCGTCGCCGCCGTGGCGCGGGCGCTGGGCGAGGGGCTGGCTGTCGTTGTGCCCCTCCAGGTGCCCTATGCCGGGGAGGCTCTGGGCTGGTCCCCCGAGGTCACCGTGGAGGCGCCGGCCATCGTCACGCGCGAGGGGATCGCCCCGGTGCAGGTCGGGCCCCTGCCACCGGGCGTAGACGGACTCGCCCGCATGCTGGGCCAGCAGCGGGCCCTGGCCTCCGACTACCTGGCGGGCCCGGACCTGGCCACGCTGACCCGGGCCCTTGCGGCCACTCCGCTCTGGGGTACGCCAGCCCAGATCCGCGGCCTGGCCGAGGTGCTGCACGCGGAGTTCGCCCCGGGCCTGGAGGCGGCGGTGCGCCCGTGAGCCGCCGCCGCGGTGTCCGGACCCTCAGCCCCGGTGCGCCAGGGTCGCGAGGGCGGCAATCTCCCCTTCGCTGAGTCCGCGGTTCACCGCCACGGTGTCGTCGGCGCGCAGGCCCAGGGCATACCGGCCCTGAAGCACCAGTGAAGGGCTGCCGGCGGGCCCGCGGCTCTCCAGGCGCACCGCGCCCGACCTGTCCTTGAACAGGGCCCGGATGTAGGACACGCGGCAGCCGGCGGCGCGCACCTCCCGGGTCTCCACGCGGCAGAGGTCGCGACCGTGCGGGTCGGTGACCAGGAACTCCCCGGGTCCTCGTTCGACCCGGCACCCCCGCGGGTTGTGGACGGGCTCGTTGCGGTCCACCGCCAGCAGGCGCCGCCCAAAGGCGTCGAACAGATTGGCGCAGATCAGGGGCCCCGCTTCGGCGGCATCCGTGGCCGGCGGCTCCAGGGCCACGAACCAGAACTCGTCCTCGGAGCCCACGGGCCCCACGGCGAAGGCGTTGACCAAGTCGCCCCCCACCGCGTAGTTGTGGTGCGGCGCCGGCAGCAACAGGCTGGCGGAGACCTTGGGGTCGAAGATCAGCGGCTGAGGCTTGAACACCTTGACGACACCGTCCCCCGCAGAGTGTGCCCACGATTCGCCACGGGGGGGCGGGGTCCCTGGTGCGCGCGGTACGGCCCCAGCCTGCCCGATCCTCCCGTCCCGGGCCTGGCCCCTCCCTGCCGTCGCCCGATCCCGTCCCCTCCAAGAGGCTGGGTCGAGTCGGGTAGGCCGAGCGCCACGCGGCGCCGGGGAGAGCAGGGCGGGGCGGTCCGCCGCGCTCCGCGTCCTCGGGTGGGCGCCGACGTCGACAGAATGTGCTGGGGGCGAGGACACACGTGCGCCGTCGCCCTCCGGGCGGGGAGGTGTCCGGGGATACAGGTGCCGTCGCCCCGTCTGCGGCGGAGTCGGTGGCGTGCCCAGGTCCAGTCTGGGACACCCGGGCAGGGCGTCGCTCTGGTGGCCCCAGCGGGAGTCGAACCCGCCTTTCAGCCTTGAAAGGGCCGCGTCCTAACCGATAGACGATGGGGCCTCACCCCGACGCGAGCGCTCCCAGTATAACGGATGCCCAGGGTGCGCGCAGCCCCGGGACGGGCGGCTTGTGCGGGGGGGGGCTGGCGTCCGCCGCACGTGGGTGTCCCGGGGGCACGCGGGGGCCGACGCCCCCGGCTCTGGGCCGGAGCGCGCCGGGTGGCCTCCGTGCCGAGGGCTGGAGCGCCGGCCTTGGGAGGCGTGTCGGCTGGGCGCGCCCCCCAAGGCGCGACCCTGAGTCCGGGTGCGGGGTCCGATCGGGGGACCGCTGCTCGGGGAGCGTGCGCTGGGGGGCTTGGCCGCGGTCCTGGGTACGGGCTGGGTTCAGCCCGGGCGTCGCCCCCCCCCCGGGCGCGGACAAGCCTCCCGTGTGAGGTGTGCTGGCCAGAGGCGTCCGGTGCGTGTCAGCTTTCATGACGCACGCTTCCCAGGCGTCGCCGCGTCCTGCTATGGTGATGCCCGTCAGCTCCTGCGGGGAGGAAGCGGGATGGGCAAGCGGCTCCGTCTCCTGGCGATCCTGGTCGGGCTGGCCACGGTCCTGGTGCCGGGCGTGTGCCTGGCCAGCGCCGGCCCGTCCGTCGCCTCGCCGCTGAATGCCGGGGACGAGGCCTGGGTCCTCGCCTCCTCCGCCCTGGTGCTGGTGATGACCCCTGGCCTGGCCCTCTTCTACGGGGGCATGGTCCGCAGCAAGAACGTCATCACGACGATGCTCCAGGTGTTCGCCGTGATCGGGGTCGTCTCCGTGCAGTGGGTCCTGTTCGGCTACTCCCTGGCCTTCGGCCCCGACGTTCATCACGTGATCGGGAGCCTCGCCTGGATCGGGTTCCGCCACGTGGGGGCCGCCCCTGCGACCGCCTACGCGCCGACCATCCCCAACGAGCTGTTCTCGATCTTCCAGCTGATGTTCGCGGTGATCACGCCGGCCCTGATCGTCGGCGGCTTGGCCGAGCGGATGAAGTTCAAAGCCTTCCTCCTGTTCATCGTCCTCTGGGCCACCTTCGTCTACGATCCGCTGGCGCACTGGGTCTGGGGCGCGGGCGGCTGGCTGCACAACATGGGCGTGCTGGACTTCGCCGGCGGCACGGTCGTGCACATCAGCTCCGGGGTGGCCGGCCTCGTCTGCGCCATTCTGCTCGGCAAGCGCAAGGGCATCCGGCGCGACGAGCACGTGCGGGCACACAACGTGCCAATGGTCCTCATCGGCACCGCGTTGCTGTGGTTCGGCTGGTTCGGCTTCAACGCCGGCAGCGCCCTGAACGCGGGGCCCCTGGCCACGTCGGCCTTCCTGGTGACCAATACCGCGGCGGCCGCCGCCAGCCTCGCCTGGATGGCTGTCGAATGGTGGCGCACCGGTAAGCCGACGCTGATGGGGGCCTGCGCCGGTGCCGTCTGCGGTCTCGTGGCCATCACGCCGGCGGCGGGCTTCGTCGGCCCGCTCGGCAGCATCGCCATCGGGTTCGGCGGCGGGGCGATCTGCTATTTCGCGGCCTCGACCCTCAAGAACCGCTTCGGCTACGACGACGCGCTCGACGCCTTCGGCGGCCACGGGATCGGCGGCACCTGGGGGGCGCTGGCGACCGGCCTCTTCGCGGAGGTGGCCATCAACCGGGGCGGCGCCAACGGATTGTTCTACGGGAACCCGCACCAACTGCTGCTGCAGGCACTCGGGGTGGCCACGGCCTGGGTGTTCTCCGCGGCCGGCACGTTTGTGATCTTCAAGCTGGTGGACCGCCTGGTCGGTTGTCGCGTGACGCCGGAGCAGGAGGCGGCCGGACTGGACGTGGCCCTGCACGGCGAGGACGCCTACCCCGAACAGGTGACGGTAGAGCGCATCCATGCCTTCCTCGGCGGCGACGACACGGAGGTCTCCTTGCGGCGGGCCGGCTTCCACGCCTGAAGGCCCGGCGGCGGCCCTTGGCTGCGCCGTTGCCCCCTGCCGGGAGGTGTGCGGGCTCGACCAGACGGAGGAGGCGGCGAACGGAGCCGGGGGCTCCTCCCGCCAGCCCCCGTGCCTTGGCGCTCTCTGGCGGGTCCTCGCCGTCTCGACCCCCCGGGGCCTTCCGCGCTGGTCCCTCAAGCGATGCTCCAAGGCGCACGATGTCCCAAGGCGCACACGAAGGTTTGGGACGGGGGTGTGCCGCCCGCGGCGGGCGGCACACCCCTCAGGCGTTCATGGCCTGTTCGTGGGCGTGGTAGCTGCTGCGCACCAGGGGGCCTGATTCGCAGTGCCGAAAGCCGCGACGCAGCGCCTCTTCCCGGAGGGCGGAGAACTCCGCAGGGGTGTAGTAGCGAAGCAGGGGGAGGTGCCCAGGGCTGGGGCGCAGATACTGGCCGATCGTCAGGATGTCGACGGCGGCCGCGCGTAGGTCGTCCATCGTCTCCAGGCACTCCTCCCAGGACTCGCCCAGGCCGACCATGAAGCCCGACTTCGTCAGCAGCCCCGGCGCCCCCCAGCCCTTGGCGCGGCCCAGCAGCTCCAGGGTCCGCTCGTAGCGGGCCCTGGCCCGGACGCGGGGCGTGAGGCGCCGGCAGGTCTCGATGTTGTGGTTGCAGATGTCCGGGCGGGCCTCCAGCACCCGGCGCAGCTCTGCGCCGTTCCCCTGCAGATCTGGAATCAGCACCTCGACGGTCGTCCCCGGGCAGCGCTGCCGGATCGCGGCGACCGTGGCGGCGAACGCCGCCGCGCCCCCGTCGGGCAGGTCGTCGCGGGCCACCGAGGTCACCACCACGTGCCGCAAGCCCAGGCGTAGGACGGCGTCGGCGACGCGGGCCGGTTCGGCTGCGTCCCACTCGCTCGGTCGGCCGGTCTCGACGGCGCAGAAGCCACAGGCGCGCGTGCAGATGCGCCCCAGAATCATAAAGGTGGCCGTTCCGTGCGCCCAACACTCGCCGATGTTGGGGCAACGGGCCTCTTCGCAGACCGTGTGCAGGGCGAGGCCGCGCATCAGGGCCCGCACCCGGGCGTACTCCGCACCCCCCGGGAGGGGTGCCTTGAGCCAGGGGGGGCGGCGTCCGCTCAGGGAAGCCCCCCCCATCGCCCGTTCCCGGGCCGTGGCCCCCGTCGCCGCCTCGCCGATGTCCCCCAGCGCCACCACCGCGCGCTCGCCGCCCTCCGCCGTACCCGCCATCCCCCGACCCTCCCGCCACCCGCCTCGCCACGGGGCCCGCGGGCCGCGCCTTCGGCGCTCAATACACGGGGGCCCCCGGGGCATAGGCCTCCATCACACGTCGGACCGTCTGCATGAACCGCCCCGCGCCCAGCCCGTCCGCCACCCGATGGTCGAAAGAGAAGGACAGGTTGACGATCTGTCGGATGGCGATGCCCTCGCCCACCACCGCCGGGCGCGGTTGGATCGTCTCCAGGGTGATGATCCCCGACTGCGGCGGATTGATGATCGGCATCGAGACGATCGATCCCAGCGCCCCGGTGTTGTTCACCGTGAAGGTACCGCCCTGCATATCCGCGGGGCCGAGGTCCCCGGCCCGGGCGCGCGTGGAGATCTCGCGCACCGCCCGAGCGATGCCCGCGACGCTCATGCCGTCGACCGCGTGCAGCACCGGTACCACCAGCCCGTCCTCCGCGGCCACCGCGATGCCGAGGTTGATGCGGCGGTGGTAGAGGATGCCGGCCTCTGTCCAGGAGGCGTTCACCGTCGGCTGCTCCCGCAGACCCTCGACGACGGCCTTGACGAAGAAGGGGAAGTAGGTGAGGTCGAAGCCCTCCCGCCGGGCGAACTCCGCCCGGGCGGCCTGCCGCAGGCGTACCAGACCCGTCACATCCGCCTCCACCATCATCCAGGCGTGGGGGATGTTGCGCGTGCTCTCCACCATGCGCGCGGCGATGGCTCGCCGGATGGCCGTGGGCGGCACCGGGACATCCGGTTCCGGCGCGGGCGCGGGGGCCGCGGGCCGGCCCGTCGCCGCGCCGCCGGTTGCGGACTGTCCCGCCCCGCGCAGGCGATTGGCATAGGCGACGACATCCTCGCGCGTGACGCGCCCCCCCGCGCCGGTGCCCGGCACCAGGCGTGGGTCCAGGCCATACTCCGCCGCGAGCCGGCGCACGGCCGGGGAGAAGCCGCTCGGGGCGCCCGGCGCTACGGGCCCTTCGCGAAGGGGCGGAGTCACCGGCGAGGAGGGGAAGAGCCCCGGGGGTTCGACCGGGGCCGCCGCCGGGGGCGGCGGTGGGGCGGCGACCACCTGCCGTGCCGGTTCGGTCGCGGCTGTCACCCCGGGGTCCGGGACCCCAACGGCCTCTTCCTCGACCTGGGCGATGGTCGCCCCTACAGGCACGGTTTCGCCCTCAGCGGCGACGATCTCGGTCAACAGACCGCTCACCGGTGAGGGGATCTCCGTGTTCACCTTCTCCGTCATGACCTCCAGGAGCGGCTCGAAGCGGCGGACCCGCTCGCCGGGCTTCTTCAGCCACCGCTCCACGGTCCCCTCCGCCACGGCCTCCCCGAGTTGCGGCATCAACACGGGCGTCGTCAAGGCGCCACCCCTCTTCTCAACTCGCGACTCAACCCGCGACTCAACTCGACTCAACTCGCGACGGGACGCGCGACGGGAGTGGCAGCGGACTGGGAAGGGAGCCTTCCCGGCCCACCCTGTCCATGCTCGAAGGTGCGCCGAGCGGTGGTCGGAGCCCGCACCCCCATCGCACCCGTCCCTCGGCGGGTGTCCGCCCGTGACGGCGCCGCGTCTTGGCGCCCCAGGGGCGGAGGACCGAGGTGCGCCCCCCGGGGCCATTCCCCGTGGGCGGCCCCTCGTCCTTTGCGGCGCAGCCCTGCCGCCGCGTCAGCGTGCTCGCCGCGGCTCGGGGATGCCGCTGACGCCGAGGTTCGCCTCCCTGGCCCGGCAGAGGGGCGCGACGGGGGCCAGCAGCAGGGCCAGGCCGGCGGCGGCCACCGGCAGGCCTATGCGGGTTCGGACCAAGCCAAAGGCGACCGGCACCAGCAGCGATCCCGCGGCCCCCGCGCCGACGAGTAGGGAGGCCAGCGCGGCGGATCGCCCGTGGCGGCGTTGACCGAGGGCGACGATCGACGGCCAGAGGCCGGACAGGGCCAGGCCGCAGGCCAGAACGGCCAGCAGCGCGCCAACCCGGCGGCGCAGCAGGAGTGCCAGGAGCAGGGTCGGGATGCCCGCGGCCGCCTGCACGCCGATCAGCCGGGAGAGGTCCGCCCGTTCGGCCAGGTGGCTGGAGAGCCAGCGGCCCACACCCATCGCGAGCCAGAAGCCCGACAGCTCCGCCACCGCCCAGGCCGGGCCGAAGCCACCCGGTCTGGTCACCACGGCGAAGAGCCACCCCCACGCCGCCACCTCGACGCCCGTGTACAGGGCCATGGCGGCGACCGTCGACCAGACCCCGGGGGTGCGCAGCACGTCGAGGGGGGCGGCCCACCCCGCCCCCGCCACCGGCCCGTAAGCCGTCGGCCGGTCCTGTCCGCGCTCGCGCCACAGGCCGGCGGCCACCACGAGCCAGGCCAAGCCGCACAGCAGCAGCCGCGGCCGCCAGGACAGGCCCCCGGGCAACAACAGCAGGGGCCCCGCCGTGGCCCCGATACTGAAGAAGACCTGGGCGAAGTTGTTGGCGTAGCCCTCGCGCCCGGGGTAGAGGTCGGGCAGCAGGGCCGTGACCAACGACTCCACCGACCCCGCCCCCGCCCCGACGACGGCGGCGGCGAGCAGGCCAGCGGCCAGTGTTCCGCTCTGGGAGAAGAGGATCACCCCGAGCCCGAGCGCCGCCGCGCTGGCCGCGCCCACGGCGCGCTTGCCGTGGCGGTCGGCCAGCAGCCCCGCGGCGAGGACGGCCGCCACAAAGCCGAGGCCGTTGGCCGTGAAGACGAAGCCCGCGACGTCCTGCGGCACGTGTCAGGCGGCGGTGAGGGACGGCAGGCTGCCGGCCGTCAGGAGCATGACGACGGCGTCCAGGCCGAGGGCGAAGAAGCCAAGGCGGCGCGTGGCCATGGGGTCCACTATACACAGGGACCGGGGGGCGGGCACGACGCCCTCGTGCCCGCCCCTAATACTCCGCGAGGGCGCGCAGTGCCGCGGCGATGCGTTCCACCGTGGGCACCACCTCGTCCTCGAGGGCCGGGCAGTAGGGCAACCCGGGGATCTCCGGCCCGGCGACGCGCCGCACGGGCGCGTCCAGGGCGAAGAGGGCCTTCTCCGCGACCAGGGCCGCCAACTCCGCCCCGTAGCCGCACATCGCGTTGTCCTCGTGCACCACGCAGAGCCGGCCCGTCTTGCGCACCGTCTCCAGCACCGCCGCCTCATCCAGCGGCCGCAGGGAGCGCAGGTCCAGCACCTCGACGGAGATGTCCTCGGCGGCGAGCAGGTCGGCGGCGGCCAGCGCCCGATGGAGCATCATCCCGTAGGCGATCACGCTCACGTCCTCGCCGTGCCGCCGGACGGCCGCGTTCAACCCCACCCCGCCCAGGTCCATAGAGACGGGCCCGCGCACCGACGCATAGATGCGCTTGGGTTCCAGGAACAGGACCGGGTCCTCGCCGCGGATCGCCAGACGCAGCAGGCCGTAAGCGTCGGCCGGGGTGGACGGGGCGTAGACGCGCAGCCCGGGGATGTGGGAGAAGAGGGCTTCGATGGACTGGCCGTGGTAGAGGCCGCCCCCGTGCACGCCCCCGTATGGGGCGCGCACGACCAGGGGGCAGGACCAGGCTCCGGCCGAGCGGTAGCGCAGCTTCGCGGCCTCGTTCACGAGTTGGTTGAACGCCGGGTGGATGAAATCGGCGAACTGGATCTCGGCGACGGGCCGGAGCCCCGCCAGGGCGGCGCCGATGGCCACGCCCACGATCGCCGATTCCGCGATCGGCGTGTCGATCACCCGCTCCGGGCCGAAGCGCCGGTGGAGGCCAGCCGTCGTCTGGAACACGCCCCCCCGCACGCCCACGTCCTCGCCCAGCACCAGGACGCGGTCGTCCTCCTCCATGGCGTGTAGGAGCGCCGTGCGGACGGCCTCCAGGATCGTCCACTGGGCGTGTGCCTCCGCGGTCAGCTCCGCCACATGGGCACCTCCTGGGCGTACACGTGCTGGGGCAGGTCGGTCGACGTGGGCAGGGGGCTGCGCTCGGCCGCCTCCGTCGCGGCGTCCACGGTGGCGGCCACCCGGGCGTCCAGGGCGTCCGCTGCCGCGGGCTGCAACACGCCCCGCTCCAGCAGGCTCCGCCGGAAGCGGGGCAGGGGGTCGGCCGCCTGCATCTCCGCCTTCTCCGCGGCGGAGCGGTAGGTGTTGTCGTCGTCGCTGGAGGTGTGGGGGTCGAGGCGGAGCACCCGCACCTCCAGCAGGCTCGGCCCCTCCCCGGCCCTGGCGCGCGCGACCGCCGCGGAGGTCGCACGGTAGGTGGCCTCCGGGTCGGTCCCGTCCACCGCCACCCCCGGCATCCCGTAGCCGGCCGCGCGGGCGACCAGGCCCGGCGGCGCGATCTGGAGCCGCTCGGGCACCGAGATGGCGTAGCCGTTGTTCTCGCAGACGAAGACCACGGGCAGGGCGTGGATCGCCGCGAAGTTCAAGCCCTCGTGGAAGTCCCCCTCGCTGCTGGCCCCCTCGCCGAACGTGACGAGGACCACCGCGTCCTCGCCCTGCAGGCGGCAAGCGAGGGCGGTGCCCGCAGCCTGGGGGATCTGCGTGCCCACGGGACTGCTGCCGGAGACGATCCGCCAACGGCGGTGGCTGAAGTGATGGGGCATCTGGCGGCCGCTGCTGGAGGGGTCGGCGCGCCGGCCGAAAGCGGCGAGCATGATCTCCTCGGCCGTCATCCCGAGTTGTAGGACCAACGCCACGTCACGGCAGTAGGGGTAGGCGTAGTCCCGCCCGGGGCGGAGCGCGGCCCCCAGGCCGACCTGGGCGGCTTCCTGCCCCCGCCCGGAGACGGCGAAGGGGATGGCCCCCTGGCGCGACAGGTTCCAGACCCGGGCGTCCAGGGCCCGGGCCAGGGCCATGTGGTAGTACATGCCTGTCAGGGTGGCCTCGCTCGGCTCCGTCCCCCCCGCGCCACCCGGGGCGGCCCCCTCCCCCGGACCGGTCTCGGCGGGGGGCTGTCGCCGACCGGGGCGCCGCCCGGTTGGCCGGGCCTCCGGAGGGGGCGAGGCGCGGCCGGGCCGCGCAGCCCGCCCTGCAGGCTCCAAAGCAGGCTCCCCCGCCGCAGGCTCCAAAGCAGGCTCGGTCGCGGCACCTCTCCGTCTGCTGGCCAAGGCCACAACTCCCCCATCCCGAGCCGGCGGCCGCCTGGCTCCCGGCCCACCACCTGACCGTGCCCGTCCCCGGAGGGCGGCCCGTCCCGGGGCCACGCCGCGCGAGGGCGGCAGCCACTCGGCCGGCTTCCCCTCGGTGGGGCGCTTTCCCTGTTCCGGAGCCCCGCTTCTCCTGCCGGGGGCCGCCTGGCCCGGTCGCCGCGCCCCGCGGCGGGGTGCCTGGGGCCTCGCGCTCCCAGGGCCGCGGCACGCCCGACCGTACCGCAAGCGGGGGCCGGCTCGCAAACGCAGGCGCGGCCCAGCGCCCGCAAAGGGCCGCCCCGCGGCGAAGGGAGTGGGGCAGGCGGGCCAACCACCCGCCTGCCCGAGGGAGGCGGTGACGACCCTGCGCAGCATCAATCAGACGCTCCAGGCCATCACCCGCGACCTGGCACAGTTGCTGGGGGCCGCGGGTGCCCATCGGGCGGCGCCCTCCCATGCGTCGACCGGCGGGGCGGCGCCCACCGGCGGCGGCCCGCCGGTGGGCCGCGGTTGAGTGAGGCCCTCCGGGTCGCGCGCGGGTCGGTGCCGCCGAGAGCGCCGCCCGCGGCGGTCTGGGCCCAGGGATCGTTGGGGCGCGGGGCCAGTGGCCACCGCCGGGGGTGGACCGTGGCGATGGTCACCGGGCGCGTGCCACGGCATCCGGAGGCGGGCGCCGCGCAAGCCGACCCTCAGCCCCCCGGAAGAGGGCGCGGCGAAAAGCCGGAGGGAGCCCAGAGACCACAAGGGATAGGTAGGCTCGTACCCCATAACCACCAGATGCGGAGGGGGATGCTACAAGAGTCCTCGTTTGCAGCCTCCCCTAAGTGCCGGACCCGGAAGAGGTGCGGCGCGGGCGAGGGACCGCGCGGCGCAGCGCACCGAAGCGGCGGCGCCAGCGGGCGCGGCGTAGGCGGAGCACGAGCAGGCGCCGGCGGACGCCATCGCCGCGGAGGGAGTCGCCCAGGCGGGCTGGCGTCCAGGCGCCCGGCCGCCCGCCGACCCCCACGGAGTAGCGCAGCACTTCGCCGGTGAGGCG
>DAHWHV010000467.1 GCA_027335545.1 Clostridia bacterium | reverse complement strand
AGGTGATGGTGGCGTGCACCCTCTCGCCGAGGGCGCGGTCCTCTGGCCGCATGCGGGCGATGGCGTCCAGGGCTGCTTGGAGCTCGTCGGCCTTCTTGGCCCCTTTCTTGCCCTCGGCGCGCAACTCGGCGGTTCGCTGCTTCAGCTTCGGCCGCAAGGGCTTTCCGCTGGCGCCCCCCACCACGCCAGCGGCGTCGACTACGCGGCCACCACCTGCCCGCAAGCGGAGCGCATTGCGGCAAGCGAGGGGGTTGCCCTCGGCCACGCGACCTTCCTGGGACCAGCGAGGGACATGGAGGTGATCGCCGGCACGATCGACAAGCTGTGGCGGCACCGGGACCGCTTGGCGCAGTGGGCTGCCGGAGGATGAGGGCGGTGTCGTCCCGCGGCGGCACCCGCCTCACCCCCCGGCGGTCGGGCCAGGGACCGGGCGCCCCGACGCGGTGGCCGCTTCGCCCGCTCGCGGCGGGGCAACTACGCGCTGGCCACGACCACTGCCCACCACCAGACACCGTGGGGCCGGACGAGCGCGCGATGGTCGAGCGCTTGCAGCGGGCAGGGAAACTGGTTCCCGGGGCCCGATGCCCGCGGGCTGTGAGTGGCACTCCGACCCAGTGGGCCACCCCCCCCAGTAGGTAACGCGGGGCCTATCACCTACCGCCATCCCCAGCCGGTCGCAGAAGACGCGCTCGCGGCGCGCGTCCGTGCCCCAGCGGGCGAGCCCCTCGGGGTCAAGCTCAACGGCCAGGCCCACGGGGCCGAGATCGCTCTCCGCGCACCCCTGGCGGAACCGGAAGCGTTCGCGCACAATATCGCCGTCCAGGATCGAGTAGTGGGTGTCGTTGGCGCCGGGGGAGAGGCGGCAGCGGGCCGGGTCCCACTGGACCATGTGATCCACGGTTTCGGCCAAGCCAATGGCGCGGCAGACGTGCAGCAGCAGGGGCAGGGCACCCAGGAGGCGGCTCTCGAAGCGCTATGTTGCCACGGCGAGGGGGCTTCGTCGGGGAGCGCTCAGGATCCTCTAATCACTGCGAGAGATTTCGGCCGCGTTGGAGCATTAGCCCCAGAGGGCACAGACTAACCCGCGGAAGATCGGACCCAGGGGGGGCGATGGGCGCCGGCTTGGTGCGGCGCCTCCCGCGGAGAAGGAGGCCTGCCCCTTGCCCGACACGGGCTGGTACCTGCACGGCGGCACCGTCCTGGACGGCCGCGGCCGCGCCCTGCCGGCCGATCTCCTCCTGGCCGGTGGCCGGGTCGACGCCGTGCTGCCGCGGGGCGCGGCCCCGGGGGGCGAGTCGGGCGTGGCGGCCGGGGCCCGCCACCTGGACTGCAGCGGGTGCTTCGTCGCCCCCGGCTTCATCGACGCGCACACCCACGATGACACGGCCGCCACCGATCCGGGGTGCTACGAGGCCAAGATCCGCCAGGGGATCACCACCTGCATCGTCGGCCAGGACGGCTTCAGCTGGGCGCCCGTGCCGGAGGACGCCGGCCGGCGCGGGGCCTTCGTCCACTACTGGCGCCCCGTCAACGGCCTGCCCCAGGCCCCCGACGGCCAGGGCCTGCTGCACGTCCGCCTCGCCGGCTACCTGCAGGCGCTGCGGGGCCGCCTCGGCCCCAACGTCGCCGCGCTGGCCGGCCACGTCAACCTCCGCCTGCCCCACGGCGGCTTCGACCTCTGTGCCCTCGCCCCCGCCCAGCGGCGCCAGATGGCGGCGGCGTTGGAGGAGGCCTGTGACGACGGCGCCTGCGGCCTGTCCACGGGGCTCACCTACATCCCGGCGCGCGCCGCCGACACGGCGGAGCTGCTGGCCCTCACGCCCACCCTGGCGCGCCACGGCCTGCCTTACGTGAGCCACCTGCGCGGCTACGGCGCCGACATCTTCGCCGCGACGGCGGAGGCCCTCGTCCTGGCGCGGCAGACCGGCTGCGCCGTCCATCTCTCCCACCTGCACATCTCCGCCGCACCCGCCTGGGGGCGCGCCGCGGAGCTGCTCGCCGAGTTGGACCGCGCCCGGGGGGAGGGCTTGCGGGTCACCTGGGACCTCTACCCCTACCAGGCCGGGAGCAGCGTGCTCTACCAGTACCTCGCGCCGGAGCTCCAGGACGGGGGACCCGCGGCCTTCCTGCGGCGCCTGCGCGCACCCGGGACGGTGGGTCGGCTCGCCGCCGACGCGACCTTCCTGGCCCAGGACTGGTCCTCCTATATCATCGCCCATACGGCGAGCGGGCGCTGCGTCGGTCAGAGCGTGGCCGAGGTGGCAGAGCGCGGCGGCCGACCGCTGGCGGCGGCGGTCGTCGAGTTGCTGCTCGCCGAGGATCTGGACGTCGGTGTCATCGTCCACCAAACGCAGGAGGCCGACGACGACCAGTTCCTGCTGCACCCCGCCTGCGCGCTGGGGAGCGACGGCATCTTCCAGACCGGGCGGCCCCACCCCCGCGCCTACGGGGCCTTCGCCCGCTTCTGGCGGCGCTTCGTTCACGAAGCCCGCCGCCTCTCCCCGGCCGAGGCGGCGGTCCGGATGAGCGGCGGCGCCGCCCGCATCCACGGCCTGGTGGACCGGGGCGAGCTCCGCCCGGGGGCGGCCGCCGACGTCGCGGTCTTTGACGGGGAGGCCCTGGCGGACGCCGCCACCTACGACGCGCCGTGTCGGTTCGCCTCCGGGGTGTGCCACGTCTTCGTCAACGGGCGGGCGGTCCTGCTGCAGGGCGTCTTCGACCGCTCGGCCCGCCCCGGGCTCCCGCTGCGGCCCGGTGGGTGATCCGGCGGACGGGCCGCCACTGGACCAGGAGGCCACGCCGGCGGCAAGCCCCGGACCGCGGCCGGCCAATCCCCCAAGCGGAGGTGCCCTCCATGCCCCGCCCGCTCGCAGACCTGCTCACGCCGGCGCTCTGCGTGGATGTGGACCGCGTCGAGCGCAACCTGGCACGCATGCAGGGCTACTGCACCCAACACGGCCTGGCCCTGCGGCCCCACGTCAAGACCCACAAGCTCCCCCACCTGGCGCGCCGCCAACTGGCCCTGGGCGCCGTGGGCATCACCTGCCAGAAGCTCGGCGAGGCCGAGGTCATGGCCGACGCCGGCTGCGCCGACATCCTGCTGTCCTACGAGGTCGTCGGTGAGCGCAACCTCTGGCGGCTCGCCGCGCTGGCCCGCCGCATCCGCATCGTCACCATCGCCGACAGCCCCGCGGTGGTCGCTGGCCTGTCGGCGGTCGCCGCCCGCGCCGGCCTCACGCTCCCAGTGCTGGTCGACGGGGACACCGGCTACCAACGCACGGGCGTCTCGGCCCCCGGCGCGGCGGTGCGCCTGGCTCAGGCCGTGGACCGCGCGCCCGGCCTCCGCCTGCGGGGGCTCTTCACCTACCCCACGCTGCCGGCCACCGGTCCCTGGCTGGAGGAGGCCATCGCCGGACTGCACCGCTGCGGCCTCGCGGCGGAGGTGGTGAGTTCCGGCGGCACCCCCGGGGCGCTGCGCACCCACGAGGTCCCGCAAATCACCGAGTTGCGGGTCGGCACCTACGTCTACAACGACCGCACGATGGTGCGGCGGGGTGCCGCCGCACCGGAGGATTGCGCCCTGACGGTCCTCTCCACGGTGATCAGCGCCAACGCGCCGGAGCGGGTGATCTGCGACGCCGGCAGCAAGGCCCTGACCAGCGACCTGGTGGGCGGGGACCAGGCGGCGGGCTACGGCGAGGTGCTGGAGTACCCGGGCGCCGCAGTGCCGCGGCTCTACGAGGAGCACGCCGTCGTCGACATGACGGCCTGTGAGCGGCTGCCGGTGGTGGGGGAGCGGGTCCACCTCGTCCCGAACCACGCCTGCGCGGCCGTTAACCTCTACGACGAGGTGGCGCTGGTGCGCGGCGATGTGGTGCTGGAGGTCGTGCCGGTCGCGGCGCGCGGCCAGAGCCGCTAGCGGACGGTGCTGCAAAAGTCGGCTTTTGCCGCACCCCCCTCCGGATGCTGGGGTCCCAGTGCCTCGTGCCCCACTGCCCCAGCGGAGCACCGCTCACCGCAGGTGAGCTTCGCTTCGCGGCGGAGCACCGCTCACCGCAGGTGAGCTTCGCTTCGCGGCGGAGCACCGCTCACGGCAGGTGAGCTTCGCTTCGC
>DAHWHV010000465.1 GCA_027335545.1 Clostridia bacterium | reverse complement strand
GTTGGTGCCAGCTTCCTTAAATATCTGTCCAACGTCCCTTCTCATCGCGGCGCGCTCCTCGTCCGGCACACCGAGAAGTGCCCTCACCCCGAGTCCCCGGGCCGCCGAGCGCCCGCCCTGCGCATAGCGTCGTCGAAGCTGTAGACGACCGCGGCGGGGGTGTGGGCGAGCAGCAGGGCATCGACCCAATCCAGCCGCGTCGTCTCAAACCGACGCAACGCATCCAGGACTCGCCCCCGGTCCGCCACCTGGACCCCCGGCAGGGCCAGCAGCTCCCGCAGTACGGGCACGACCTCCCCGCGCGCCGCGGCCAGGGCCCGGGGTGAGCACATCACGTACACCACCTCGGCGAACACCGCGGGGTGCAGCACCAGCACCATCTCGCCCGCGCCCGCGCGGCGGAAGAGGTCCCGTGCGCCCGCCGCCAGCTCGGCGGGCTCCCCGAGCAGGTAGCGGAGCACGACGTTCGTGTCGACGTAGCACGCCTCAGGCACGCGGCTCACCGCGGAGCTTGGCGGTCAGGTCCTGGGCGCGCCGCGCCCGCACCTCCAGCAGGTCGACCGGCTTCGCCAGGTGGGCCAGGGCGCCGCAGAGTGCGTCCGCGGTGCGCGTGCGCAACGGCAGCAGGGTCACGGTGCCGCCCTCAACGGCAAAGGCCACCCGGTCTCCCGTGGAGAGCCCCAGGGCTTCGCGGAGCTCCTTGGGCAGGCTGATCTGCCCTTTTGCGCTGATCTTTGCTGTGAGCATGAGTCGCCACTACCGCCAGTCTGCCTTGTCTGACCGGAGAGGCCTGGATTGCGGCGCTCGACCAAGCGCAGTCTACCACAACGCCTGGGTGTCCGGTAGCCGACCTCCCCGGCGCCGGCGTGGGCGGAGTGAACGGCCTTAGCGACGAGCGCCCCGACGCGCGGCGACCGGGCGGACCCGCCGGCCCGGGTTGGTGGCGCGCCCGGTGACCGCCGCCCACCCGCGCCGCGCGCGTTCGGCCCAGGTCCGCTCCGCCACCCGCCCGCTGTAGCGGGCCAGCTCATAAGCGGCGGTCAATTCGGCCACGCCCGGCCCGGCCAGTTCGCGGGCGCGGACGGCCCGCTCGAAGGCGCGCGGCGACTGGCCGGCGCCTCGGGCCGAACCGGCGGCGGCCATCGCGTGGAGGAAGCGCCGGTAGGTCCGGCGGACGGCGGCGCGGGGGTCCACCAAGCCCCACAAGCGCTCAACCGGCGTGGGGGCGCCGTCTCGGGCCTCTTCTAGCCTTGCGGCCGCTGGCGCGAGCAGCCCCATGGCCGTCAGCAGGCGCCTCATGCGCCGGGGGAGGCGGAGCCGCCGCCAGAAGGCGAGGGAGGCGACAACGGCCAGGGCCAGGCGCCGGCAGGAGGCCCGGAACGGCGGGCGGCGCAGTGCGCGGAACAGGAAGAATCCGGCGGCGGCGGCGAGCGGTAGGATGAGCGGCAGGGCCAGGGGGTCGAGGAACCAGAGGCCGAGGTAGCCCCAGAACTCGCGGGCCAGCCAGACGAGGACGGCGGCGGGGACGATGAGGAGTTCGGCGCCGGGCGCGAGCTTGGCCCCACCGGCCCCCGCCCGGGTGGCGGCGGCGTGGCGGAAGGGCAGCCGGGCCTGGCCCAGGCCATGCAGCGCATCGGAGAGGACGCGGGCGGAGAGCGGCGCCGGGGGGACGGGCAGCACCAGCGCGAGGAGCGTCAGGGTGCCCGCGCAGGCCAGTCCCAGGCCCCAGAAGGCGGGGGCCTGGCCGCGGTCGAAGGCGAAGCCCCGGGCCGTCCAGGAGGCTTGCAGCGTAACCAGCGCCGCGCCGACCACCAGTAGCGCCCCGCCGCCCGCCAGCGCCGCCGCAGCCAGGCGCCAGGCGGGGCCCGCGGGCAGCCCAACTGCCGCGGCGGTAGCCGCGGCCAGCACCCAGAGCTCGGCGACCAGGCGCCAGGCGGTCCAGACGGGGCTCTGGCCGCTAGTGGCGTCCGCCTCCGACGGGGGCGGCGGACGCGACCCGGGGGCCGGGGGAGGCGTCGGCCCCGCCAGGGGGTTGAGCCGCGCCCGCGCGTGCAGCGGAACGGCCAGGGATGCCGCGAGCGTCTCGGCGGCGCGCATCCCCAGGGCGAGGAGCGCCGCAGAGACGAAGCAGGGGAAGCCGAAGCGCACGTGCAGGCCGCCGGGGTCGGCCAGGAGGACGCCAAGGGCGACGGCGCCCAGGGTCAGGCAGCGCCAGACGGGGGCCTGGCCGCCC
>DAHWHV010000461.1 GCA_027335545.1 Clostridia bacterium | reverse complement strand
CTTCGCCGCCGGCGAGGCCGTCGGCACGGAGTGGTACATCGTCGAGCAGGATAGCTGCCGGGAACGCCCGCCGCTCGAGGCCGTCCAGCTGAGTCTGGAAAACCTGCGGCGCTGGGGGCGCGTGTAGGGGCGCCGAGGGGCCCCGCCTGCGGGGCCCCTCGGCGCCGGACCCGGCCTCGGCGAGGCGGCCCCGGGATCGGGAACCCCTCAAGGGAGCACGCTGAGGTGGCGCGGGCGGAGCGTGAGATCCCAGGGCTCCCGGGCCAGCGCGAAGAGGGCCCCGTAGGGAAGAGGGCCCAGAGGGAAGGGGCGACGCGCGGGTCGGCCCTTGACTCCGTTCGGCACATGTGTTCCCATTGGCATATGGACGTGCTCGTGCAGGAGATGGGGTGCCGCACCGCGCTGAACCGCGTGCGCGGCATGCCCTTCTGCTGGTCGCTCAACCCCTACCGCGGCTGTGCCCACGCCTGTGTGTACTGCTTTGCGCGCTCCACCCACCCGTACCTGGACCTCGGCGCCGGGGCCGACTTCAGCGGCCGTCTCTTCGCCAAGACGGCACTGCTTGAGGTGTTGGCCGGGGAGCTGTCCTCCCCTCGCTGGCGGCGCGAGGAGGTCGCCGTCGGCACCGCGACCGATCCCTACCAACCCCTGGAGGCGCGCTTCCGGCTCACCCGGGGCAGCCTGGGCCTTCTGGCCCGCCACCGCACGCCCATCACCCTGATCACCAAGGGGCCCATGGTCCGACGCGACACCGACCTCCTCCAGGAACTGAGCCGGCGGGCCGGGGCGACCGTTTGCGTGAGCATCCCCACGGTGGACGAGAGGGTGTGGCGCCGCACCGAGCCCGGGACGCCCTCCCCCCGGCATCGCCTGCTGGCGGTGCAGCACCTGGTGCGGGCCGGGGTCCGCGCCGGGGTCCTGCTGGCACCGCTGCTGCCCGGGCTCTCCGACGACGTGGCCGGCATCACGGCCGCAGTCGCGGCCGCCGCGGCCCACGGGGCGTGCTTCGTCGAGGCCAACCTCCTGCGCCTACAGCCGGTGGTCAAGGAGCACTACCTCGGGTTCCTGGCGGCTCATCACCCGGAACTGCTGCCACGCTATCGGCTCCTCTACCCGGGAGCCAACGCCCCGGAGGCCGTGCGCGCCCGCGCCGTGGCCCTCGTGCGGCGGGCGGCGGCCAGCACCGGCGTTGGGGATCGCCGGCCCGCACCGCTGCTGCCACCCGCCCGGCCCAGCCCCCTGGCCCTGCCCGGCATTCCCACCGTGGGAGAGGGCCGGCGGCTCCGCTCGCGGGATGCGGTGGGGTGCTGATCCGGGCTCAGCGCGAAGGGCGTTCTTTAGAAGGGGCGCCGTAGAAGGGGCGCCGTAGAAGGGGCGGTAGAAGTGGCGGTAGAAGTGGCGGTGCGGGAAGGGCGCGGGCACGCGCCGGTACGATCCGTCACGCCCAGCCCGCCCCCACCAAGGCCCTTTTTTTGTGCACCGCCGGCTCCCGTGGCAGCCGTGCGCGGGCGCAGCAGGGACTGCCTCCGGGGCCGCGCCGCCCAGGCGTTGCCGCCCGCGGCCGGCACTCCGAGCAGGGCGACCCGACTGCCCACTCGGGAGGCATGGCGGCCGTCGCGCCGCCAAACGGGCGGTGGAGGCAAGGCGCGGCGGTATGGCTCCACCCAGGTCGGGGGCGGACTGGGCGGCCGGGCTGCCGGGCTGCCGGGCTGCCCAAAGGGGACTCGATGGGCATCCCGGTATGGGACCGTGGAGACCGAGGCCGGCGCGGTTGGTGGCCCGGCCAGGCCCATTGGCCCGCACGCCATGGCGCCGCGCGTTGTCAATGCGAATCCGGGACTCCCGCAGGAGTCTCGGATTCGCATTGACCCAGATGTGGACACCATGCTATCATCCGCGACGCACCATCACGCCGGAGTGGTGGAACTGGCAGACACGCGGTGTTCAGGGCGCCGTGGGCGCAAGCCTGTGTGGGTTCAAATCCCACCTCCGGCACCATTGCCTGTGTTGCGGCGCACCCGTCCCACCCTGTGCAGCCCCAGGTTCCGACCGGGCACGAGCGAGAGTGCTGGAACTGGCAGACAGGCACGTTTGAGGGGCGTGTGGCGCAAGCCGTGGGGGTTCAAGTCCCCCCTCTCGCACCAAA
>DAHWHV010000456.1 GCA_027335545.1 Clostridia bacterium | reverse complement strand
GCCAGGATCGCCGCGGCCAGGTCGCGCGCCTCCTGCAGCAGGCGGGTGTCGCGCACGGGGTCGGCCAGCACCAGGTCGGGCAGGCCGTGCTGGCGCGTCCCCAGCACCTCCCCGGGGCCCCGCTGGCGGAGGTCCTCCTCGGCGATGGCGAACCCGTCGGCCGTCTCGGTGAGGATGCGCAGCCGCTGCGCCGCGCCGCGGCCGATGAGGATGCAGTACGAGCGGTGCGGCCCGCGCCCCACGCGCCCGCGCAACTGGTGGAGCTGGGCTAGGCCGAAGCGCTCGGCGTCCTCGACGACCATGACCGAGGCGTTGGGCACATCCACCCCAACCTCGATCACGGTCGTGGCCACCAGCACCTGCAGTTCCCCGGCGGCGAAGCGCGCCATGACCTCCTCCTTGGCGGCCCCCGGCAGGCGGCCGTGCAGCAGCCCGACGCGCACATCCGGCATGCTCTCGGTCAGCCGGGCCGCCCAGGCCTCCGCCGTCGCCGGGGTCGGCCCCTCCGCGCCGGGTGCCGCCGCGGCAGCGGGATCGGCTTCGGGCTCGGACTCCCCCCCCTCCCCGGCCTCCGCCTCCTGGATCAGGGGGCAGACCACATAGGCCTGCCGCCCCCCAAGGGCCTCCTCGCGCACGAAGGCGTAGACCTTGGCGCGGCCCTCCGGTTCGCGCGTGAAGGTCCGCACCGGGCGCCGACCCGGCGGCAGCTCGTCGATCAGCGAGACATCCAGGTCCCCATACAGCGTCATGGCCAGGGTGCGCGGGATCGGCGTGGCGGTCAGGACCAGGACGTCCGGGGCCCGTCCCTTGGCGGCCAGGCCGTCGCGCTGGCGGACGCCGAAGCGGTGCTGCTCGTCGGTCACGGCCAGCCCCAACGAGCCGAAGGCCACGTCGGGCTGCAGCAGGGCGTGGGTACCGACCAGCACCGCGATGCGGCCGGCGGCCAAGTCCGCCAGCAGCTGCCGGCGCAGCGTGCGCGGCGTGCCGCCGGTGAGCAACTCCACTCGGCACAGCGGGCCGTAGAGCCGACGCAGCGAGAGGAAGTGCTGCTCGGCCAGGATCTCGGTCGGCGCCAGCAGGGCGGCCTGGTGCCCGGACTCGACGGCGCGCAGCATGGCCGCGGCGGCGACCGCCGTCTTGCCCGAGCCCACATCCCCCTGCACCAGCCGGTACATGGGGCGGGGGCCGGCGAGGTCGGCGTCGATCTCGCGCAGGACGCGCCGCTGGGCCCCGGTGAGGGTGAACGGCAACTGCGCCAGGAAGCGGCGGGTCAACTCGCCCGGGGGCGCGGTGCGGAAGCCGCGCAGCGCCCCCGCGCGCTCCAGCCGCCGCAGGGCGAGCCCCGTCTGCAGGTGCAGGAGTTCGGCGAAGACGATGCTGCGCCGGGCCGCCTCCAACTCTGCCGCCGTCTCCGGCCGGTGGATGGCGGCCCAGGCCGCGCCGGCCGGCTGCAGGCCCAGCCGGGCCCGCACCTCGACCGGCACCGTCTCCGGGACCAGGTGCGCGTAGAGGCGCACGGCCTGGGCACATGCGGCGCGCACGGCGCGCTGGGTCAGCCCCGACCCCAACGGATAGACCGGCGCGAGGCCGGGGGGCGGCGCGGCGCCGGGCGGTGGAGCGGCCTCCACCTCGGGGGCGCGCAAGCAGAGGCGCCCCGTGCGGTCGCGCACGACCACACCGTGACAACGCAGGCGGGCCCCCGGCACGACCAGCCGGCGCAGGAACCCCTGGTTGAACCACACGGCCGGCAACGAGGCGCCCCCGTCGGTCAGGGTGGCCCGTAGCAGGGTCAGCCCCGGGCGCGGCCGGCTCTCGCTCACCCCGAAGACGCTGGCCTCCACGGTGCAGACGCCGGGGGCGCGGATGTCCGCCAGGGGCTGCAGGCAGCGCTGGTCCTCGTAGCGGCGCGGCAGGTGCCGCAGCACGTCGGCCACGGTGCGCAGGCCCAAGGCCTCCAACTGACGCCTCCGCCCCGCCCCCACGCCGGGCAGGGCGGAGATCGGCACGGCCAGATCCGGCCAGGGCCCCGCGGGCGGCACGGGGGCGGCTGGAGCCGCCTCGAACGCCGGGCGCGCCCCCCCGCCACCGGCGCCGGGGGC
>DAHWHV010000453.1 GCA_027335545.1 Clostridia bacterium | reverse complement strand
CATCACGATCGCCCTGAGCAACCCCGGCGGCCTGCTGCCGGGCATGCCCGTCACGGCCTCGATCGAGACGGCGCAGCAGCCCGCCACCTGGACGACGGGCCTGGGCGGCACGCTGGCCCCCACGTCCGCGGTGGACGCCGTGGCCCAGGCGGGCGGCACCGTGGCCTCCGTCTCCGCGCAGGTCGGGCAGAGCGTCAAGGCCGGCCAGGTGCTGGCGGAGATCACCTCGACCTCGTTGCAGAACGCGGTCACCGCGGCGGCGCAGGGGCTGCGCCAGGCCAAGGACTCCCTCGCCGCACTGCAGGCCAACCAGGGCGCCAACGCGGTCAGCCTCCCCTACAGCCTGCAACAGCAGGAGATCAAGGTGCAGCAGCTCCAGGCGGCCGTGGCCCACGACCAGACGCTGGACGCGGGCCTGACGGTGCGCAGCCCGGTCTCCGGGGTGATCAGCGGGGTGCAGGCGGTCGCCGGCGAGCCCGTCGGTCCGGGTACGCCGCTCTTGACGATCGGGGACTACAGCAAGCTCCTGGTGACCTTCCCGCTGGATCAGCTCTACGTGAACCAGGTGAAGGTGGGGCAGGCGGCGACCGTGACGGCCACGGCGGCCCCCGGCAAGACCTTCCGGGGCAGCCTCTACCTCCTGGCCCCCGAGGGCAACGACGTCAATGGCGTGGCCACCTTCCAGGCGCAGGTGGAGATCCCCCGCCCCACGCCCGAGCTCCGCCCGGGCATGGCGGCGGACGTGCAGATCGTGCTCGGGCAGGCCAAGGGCGTGCTGACGGTCCCGCTGCAGGCCCTGCACGCCGGCAAGGGCGGCAAGTCCTTCGTCGTGCTGGTGACCAAGACGGCCCAGGGCATCACCACCAAGCAGGTCGCCGTGCGCGTCGGGCTGCAGAACACGCTGGTCGCCCAGGTCAGCGGGCCGATCCGCGCCGGGCAGCGCGTGCTGACCTCTAGCCTCGGGGCCCTGACGAAGGGTGGGCTGAACGTGCGCGGGCGCGTCCTGCACCACAAGGCGCAGGTGACGCACCGCGCCCCGCCCAGCGCGCGCAAGTAGCCCCCCGGGAACGACGGTCGTGCGGCGGCGCCGGTGAGGTCGCGGGAGGGGGAGCGGTCGTATGCGCCGGTCGTTGCACATGCTGGGGATGGCTTGGCAGAGCATCACGGGCCACCTGGGGCGGTCCCTGCTGATGATGCTGGGGGTGACGATCGGCGTCGGGGCCGTGATCGCCCTGGTCGCCGCCGGCAACGGGGCCAGCGCCCAGGTGACCTCGCGCATCGAGAGCCTGGGGGCGAACATCCTGTTCATCAACCCCGGCCCCGGCGTGCAACTCACCCTGGCGGACGCCGCCCTGCCGCCGCGCATCACGCCGTTGGTGGCGGCGGCCATGCCCGTGATCAGCTCCGGGGGCCCCCTGGTCTTCGGCGGCCAGAGCCAGTTCGTGCCGATCAACGGCGTGACCCAGCTCTGGACCCACCTGCGCAACGCCCCCGTCGCCCGCGGTCGCTTCATCAGCGCCCAGGACGTACGCAGCAACGCCTTCGTCATCGACATCGGGGCCAACGTCGCCAGCAACGTCTTCGGCAGCCTCGATCCGATCGGGCAGCACGTGCGGCTGGACGGCTCGACGTTCACCGTGGTCGGGGTGATGACCGCCAAGGGCGCGGCCTTCGGTCAGAACCAGGACAACGTCGTCTTCATCCCGGTGACCACGGCCGAGCAGCTCCTGCAGACGACGCAGATCAGCGCCATCGACGCCCAGGCCACCTCGCCGACGACGGCGGGCTTCGCCGCCGACGAACTGCAGCGCTACTACACATACTACTACCAGGGCAACCCGCAGGCGGTGCAGGTCTCCTCCGAGGACGCCCTGCTCAGCACCGTGCAGGGCAACCGCAAGACGTTCACCTACCTGCTGGGCGGCACGGCGGCGATCTCGCTGCTGGTCGGCGGCATCGGGATCATGAACATCATGCTGGTCTCGGTCAGCGAGCGCACGCGGGAGATCGGCCTGCGCAAAGCGATCGGGGCGCGCTTCCGCGATATCCTGCTGCAGTTCCTGGCGGAGGCCGTCTCCCTCTCCGGGCTCGGCGGCCTGGTGGGGGTGGCCGTCGGGGTCCTGGGGGCCGGGGGCGTCGCCCACCTGGCGGGCTGGAAGGACCTGATCGTCCCCAGCTCGGTCGTCCTGGCCTTCGCCTTCTCCCTGGCCGTCGGCGTGGTCTTCGGGGCCTACCCCGCCGCGCGGGCGGCGGGGCTGGACCCGATCGATGCCCTGCGGCGGGACTAGGGGGCGCTGCAAGAGCGGGCTCTTGCAGCGCTCCCTTCCGGACCTGGTGTCTGGCGGCCGCCGCGGGCTCGTGCCCCTCTTGGTCTCCCGGGCCCTTGGGGCCGTGGTCCCTGGCCTCCCCGCTGCCCCGACCCGGCCCCGGGCCGGTCCCCGCCCGCCGACCCTGGCGCCCGGAGGGTGGGCGGCGACCACGCCTCGGTAGGCGCCGCGCCCAGACGCGAGGCCCCGGCCCGAGCCCTCTCGATCTGGGCGGCGTCCCAGCCTCCGGCCCCTGCCGCCCCCCGCCGGGAGCCGCCGCACGGCGTCGGGGCCCGTTGGCCCCTGCCCCCGGGAGGGACGCACCGTCCGGCCCGCTGGTCCCTGCGCCCTCGCCGCCCGGACCAGGGCAGGGAAGGGGCGGGGTGCGGTGCGGGCGGGCGCCGTGGCGCCCGCCCGCACCGCACCTTGGGAGGCGATGGAGATGCCCCCTGCACCCCGCATCGCCATCGTCGAAGACGACCCCTCGATCGCCGAGGTGCTCGCCCTCCGGCTGGAGGGCGCCGGCTTCGAGGTGCACCGCTACAGCGACGGGCCTACGGCCCTCGCCGACGCGGAGCGCTTCTGGCCCGACCTGGTCGTGCTCGACCTCGGGCTCCCCGGGATGGATGGCCTCGTCGTGCTGGAGCGCCTGCACCGCCTAGGCGATGTCCCCGTGCTGATCCTCACGGCCCGCGGCGAGTCCCGACACAAGGTGCGGGGGCTGGAGCTGGGCGCCGACGACTACGTCGTCAAGCCCTTCGACACCGAGGAGGTCCTGGCGCGCATCCGCGTGTTGCTGCGGCGCGCCGGGCGCCTCGCCGCGGAGACCGCGGTGGCCGGGGAGCTGCGGGTGGATCGCGCGCAGTACGCAGTGTTCGTGGGCCCCAAGACGGTGAGCCTGTCCCCGCGCGAGGTCGACCTGCTCTTCGCCCTAGTCCAGGCGCAGAACCGCGCCCTGACCCGCCTGCAGCTGCTGGACCGGGTCTGGGGGCCCGACGCGGACGTGGAGCCGCGGGTGGTCGACGCCTTCGTGACCCGCCTGCGGCGCAAGCTCGCCGAGGCCTGGGGCGAGGCGAGCCCCACCCCCTGGGACATCGCCACCGTCTGGGGCGTCGGCTACCGCTTCAGCCTGCGCCGCCCCGACGCGGAGGGCAAGGCGTGAGCGGCGCCCGCCTGGAGCTCCCGTGGGGTGGCCGCCGGTTGGAGGTCGCGCCATCTCTCTGGACCCCGCAGGGGGTGGGCGGGCCGACGCCGTAGTGTGTCCGCGCGGGGCGGCGCGGGCCGACCGCCACGAGCGGGAGGGGGCGATCGCGTGCCCGCGTCGCGTCGGACGAGGCGCCTGCGCGTCGAGGGGCTGGCCGCCGCCCAGGGGATGAGCGCCGAGGAGTCGTTCCGCTTCCTCCACGGCATCCGTCACCACGAACCGGGCGCTGGGCTCTTGCTGGGCCGGCTGGCCGAGCGGGTCCCCGGGGAAGCCGTGCGGCCGCGGCACGCGGCCGACGAAGTCCGTCACGCGCATTGGTGGGGGGAGATCATCGCCCGGCTCGGCGGCAGCGTGACCGACTCACCGCTGGGCCCCAACTGGGCCACCGTCCTGGGCGCCCGGCCGGGCAGCCGGACCCGGCCGCCCCGAGCTGGCGGCCGTTCGGCCTCACCGACCTCCCCGACAGCGCCCCCGAGCCCCTGTCCGACGCCTCGCTCCCCCTGGTCCTGGAGGCGGTCGACCGCATCGAGCACGAGGTGGAACAGCTCTTCGAGCGGCTGGCGCACCCCTTCCCCCCCCGATGCCACCATCTCGCGCCGGCTGGCGCAGATACGCGACGATGAGGGGTTCCACATCGCCTGGGTCGCTCAGCGGCTGGCGCGGCGCCGGGCCGGGTAGGGCGCCGGGCCCCGCGGCCCGTGCCCCCCACGCCGCGCCCCCCGCCCTCGACATCCACGGCAGTTCGGAAGGCGAGTGATGCGCATTGACGGCCGCCACGCCCCGGCGCCCCAACATCCTCTGGCTGTCCCTGGAGGACACCTCCCCCCGTTTCGGCTGCTACGGCGACCCGCTGGCGCACACCCCGCACATCGACCGCCTAGCGGCGGAGGGGCGGCGCTTCCCCCTGGCCTTCTCGGTGGCGGGGGTCTGCGCCCCGAGCCGCGCCGCGATCATCACCGGGATGTACCCGACCGCGATCGGGGCGCACCACATGCGCACCAGCCACCACAACGCCGTGGCCCCCCTGGCCTCCCCCCCGTACTCCGTCGTGCCGCCCCCCTACGTCCGCACCTTCACGGAGTACCTGCGGGCCGCCGGCTACTTCTGCACGAACAACGCCAAGACGGACTACCAGTTCACTCCCCCGCTGACGGCCTGGGACCTCTGCGGTGAGCGGGCCCACTTCCGGCGGCGGGACGCCGACCAGCCGTTCTTCGCGGTCTTCAACTTCACCGTGACCCACGAGAGCGGCATGTGGCCGCGCGCCGACCGGCCGCTGCGCACGGACCCGGACCGGGTCGTGCCGCCACCCCACCTACCGAACACCGCCCCCGTGCGGGAGGCCCTCGCCCGGCACTACGACAACCTGGAGGCGGCCGACGCCCGCGTGGGCGAGGTCCTCTCCGAGTTGGCGGCGGACGGGCACGCCGAGGACACCATCGTCTTCCTCTGGAGCGACCACGGCGAGGGCCTGCCGCGCGGCAAGCGCTGGCCGTACGACGCGGGCATCCGCATCCCGCTGATCGTGCGCTGGCCCGGCGCCCTGCCCCCCGGGAGCACGGCCGAGGAACTGGTCAGCCTGATCGACCTCGGCCCGACGGTGCTGTCCCTGACGGGCGTGCCGGTACCGCTCCACCTCCAGGGCCAGCCCTTCCTCGGCCCGCGGGCGCGGCCGCGCACCTACGTCTACGCCAGCCGCGACCGGCACGACGAGGCCTACGACATGGTGCGCGCCGTCCGCGACCGCCGCTACAAGTACCTCCGCAACTTCTTCCCCGATCGGCCCTACCTGCCCTGGATCCCCTACCGCAACCGCCACCCCGCCATGCAGGAGCTGTGGCGGCTGGAGGCGGCCGGCGCGCTGGAGGGTCCCCAGCGCCTCCTGCTGCAGGCGTCCCGGCCAGCCGAGGAACTCTACGACTGCGAGGCCGACCCGTACGAACTGAACAACCTGGCCGCGGACCCCGCCCAGGAGGGGACGCTGGAGCGGTTGCGTACCGCGCTGGACGACTGGCGGGCCCGCGTCGGCGATCTGGGGGACGTCCCGGAGGAGCGCATGGTGGAGCAAATGTGGCCGGGTGGGGTCCAACCCCAGACCCAGCCCCCCGTCTTCGCCGTCCTCGGGGAGGGGGAGCCCGGAATCACCCCGAGCGAGGGCGGGCGCTACCGCGGCCCGGTGCTGCTGCAACTGCACTGCCCCACCCAGGGCGCCTCGATCGCCTACCGCCTGGAGGGCGATGCGCCAGAGCGCTGGCGCCTGTACAGCGCGCCGCTGCGCCTCCCCCAGGGCGAGACGCGCCTGGTGGCGCGGGCGGTGCGCATCGGCTACCGCGACAGCGAGGAGCGCGCGGCCACGTTCGCGGTGGAGGGCGGGGCCTGAGGGGCGCCCCAACGCCTCCGGCCGCCGGGTGGCGTTGGGGCGCAGGGGCGTTGGGGCGTTGGCGCCCCGACCACGCCGATCCCTGGACACGCGGGATACCGGCCAAGTCCCGTAGCGGTCGAGCGGCTCGTGGTGCCCGCGGGGCCATGGCGCGACCCCCGGCGGGCGCCCGGCCACCGGGGGCGACCCTGCCCGGTCCCTGCCTGCAGACGCGGATCCGTGGGGGTGCGCCCGCTTGGCGATGGCTGTCCTGATCGACACGGACATCGGCGACGATATCGATGACGCCCTGGCGCTGGCCCTGGCCCTGCGTTCCCCCGAACTGGACGTGGTGGGGGTGACCACGGTCTTCCAGTGCGCGCCCCTGCGCGCCCGGCTGGTGGCCCATCTCCTGGCGGCCTACGGTCGGCCCGCGGTGCCGGTCGTCGCCGGCACCGATCGACCCCTGCTCGGTTCGGTGCGGCGCGACTGGGCGCCGAATCAGGCCGATGTGCTCAACGCCGCGCCGGACCGGCCGCCCAGCCCGGGGCGGGCGGTGGATTTCATCGTCGCGGAGGGGATGCGTCGCCCGGGGCTTGTCTTGCTCCCCATCGGCCCCCTGACCAACGTGGCGCTGGCCTTTGCGGTCGAGCCCCGCCTGGCCGCACGGGTACGGGTGGTGGCGATGGGCGGGGCCTGGGACCGGCCAGAGGCCGAGTACAACATCCGCTGCGACCCCGAGGCGCTCGCCCTGCTACTGGCGGCGGGGGCCCGCGTGGAC
>DAHWHV010000432.1 GCA_027335545.1 Clostridia bacterium | reverse complement strand
AGGCGGCAGGCGGCAGGCGGCAGGCGGCGGGCGGCGGGGCCAAGAGGAGCCGGGGCGCAGGGCGTCGAACACGCGGTCTGGTGGCCGGCTGGGTCCGATGGCGGCTGCTTCCGGCCGACGGGCCCAGGGTCGCAAGGGCTGGCGGGCAACTGGGCAGGGGGAGTGCGCGCTGCGTGTTCTGGGCATCGATCCCGGCATCGCGACCTGCGGCTACGGGGTCCTGGAGCGCTGCGGGGTGGCGGGGACCGTGCGGGTGGTCGCGTACGGGGCCGTCCGGCCCAAGGGTCCGGGAGACCCGCGCCGTTTGGCGGCCTTGTACGACGCGATCCGCACCCTGCTGCAGCGGCACACCCCCGACGCGGCGGCCGTGGAGCGGCTCTACCACACGCGCAATGTGAGTACCGCGACCTCCGTCGGCCAGGCGCGGGGCGTGGTGCTTCTGGCCTTGGCCCAAGCGGGCCTGGAGGTGGGGGAGTACACCCCGACCGAGGTCAAACTGGCGGTGGTCGGGTATGGGGGCGCCGAGAAGGCCCAGATTCAGGCCATGGTCGCCGCCCAACTGCTCTTGGCGGACCCTCCCCGCCCCGACGATGCGGCCGACGCCCTGGGCGTGGGCCTGTGCCACCTGCTGGGCGAGGGGTTGCGGCGGTCGCTGGCCACGGCGGGCGCCGCCAGGGGGGGGCGGAACGGGTGATCGCCTTCCTGCGGGGTGAGGTGGCCGCGCGCGGTGCCGGTTGGGTGGAGGTCGACGTCGGGGGGATCGGGTTCCACCTCACGATCTCCTCGCAGGCCGCCTCGGCCCTCCCCGCCCCCGGGGAATCCGTGCGGTTGCCGACCGCGCTGGCGGTGCGGGAGGACGGGGCCACCCTGTTTGGCTTCCGCGACGAGGCCGAACGCGCGGCCTTCGCTGCCCTGAACTCCGTCGCCGGCTTCGGGGCCTAGTTGGCGATCGCCGTGCTCTCCCGCCTCAACCCGGAGTCCCTGGCCAGGGCCCTCGCCGCCGAGGACGTCTCGGCGCTGTGCGCGGTCCCCGGGGTGGGTCGCAAGACGGCCCAACGCCTCATCCTCGAACTGAAGGACCGCTTCGCCCCGGGGTTGCCCGGCGGGGCCGGGGAGGGGGCGCCTCCCGAAGGGGTTGGCTCAGCCGCGGAGGAGGAGGCCCGCGCCGCCCTGCTGACTCTGGGGTACTCCGGGGCGGAGGCGTTGGCGGCGTTGGCCGCCGTGCGCGCGGCGGCGCCCGCCGAGGCCGCATCCCTGGTGCGGGCCGCCCTGCGCGAACTGGGCCCGCGGCGGCCCTGAGCGGGGGACGCGCGCAGGGCGGTGCCCCACCGCGGTTGCGTGTGGCCGTCGCCGCGGGCAGGGGACGGGCCGCGGCATGCTGAAGCGGGCGATGGGCTTGGTCGAACTACCCGCTTGGGGTGCAGCGCGCCTGGAAGCCTCCGCAGGTGCCCGTCCTGGATGGCGGCGGCGACCGTTCGGGCGCGGTCGGCGCCCAATCGGCGCGTGGTGCTGGCCTGCGCCCTCCCTTGCACTGGGAGGGCCGGCGGTGCTCCGTGCGCGCAGGGGGCTGGGATGGCCGCGCGCCACGGCTCGTTGGCCCGC
>DAHWHV010000426.1 GCA_027335545.1 Clostridia bacterium | reverse complement strand
GGCCTCCCCTGCCCCGGTGGCCGGCGTCGCTGGGCGCGCTGGTCGCCACCGGCCAAGGCGCGGCGCCGTGGGCGGGGCGGGGCGGGGGCGGCAGGCGGGCGGGATGTGCGGTCGCGCGCGTCTCTGCCGGCCTGCGCCCTGGGGGGCCCGTCGCGTCCAGTCCGGGCATCGCTGGGCGGTGCGGCCTGGGCCCTGTCCTGAGACGTGCGGCCGTGGAGCGCACGGGCGGCCGTGCCGCCGTGCCGCGGAACCGTGCCGCAAATGTACAGCGATGTACACGCCCACGTCCGGAGCCGGTGGCGGCGGTGGCCGGTGGCGACCTACCCCGAGTGGCCTCGCGGCTCCAGCGGGCCCTTCCCAGCCCCAGCCCCAGCGCCTGCCCGGCCGGGAAACAGGGCTGAGCGCACGCCGGCCATCATCTCGTCGAACAACGCCCCGCTTTGATCGAGGCCACACTCCCGGCATAAGGCGACCAGATCGTCCAGCACCGGCTCCTTGTGGACGCGGGTGCGCATCTGCGGGAGCAGCGCAAGCTGGACGGCTGGCGGTGGGGACCCGTCGCCCGACGGAGGCGTCGTGCGGGCCGACCCAGTGCTCTCCAACCTGCCGAGGAGCGCATCGAGGTCGTGGGTGATGCCGTCATAGTCAGTGGCGTCGAACGCCCTGGCCCTTCCCGACTCGATCAGTTCCCGGATGCCTGCGTACTGGCGAATCTGCGACTCGGCGCCGCCAGGTCTGGGCGCCAGCAGCAGGCGCCCGTGCTGCTCGGCAAACCCAACGGTGTGCATGGTTCCACCGGTGACATCCGTCTGCACGGCCACGACACCCAGAGATAGCCCGCTCTGGATCCGATCGCGCCGCACAAAGGCCGCCTTACCACCATGCTCGCCTGGCGCATGCTCCGATACCAGGGCCCCCCCCTGCGCCAGGATGCACTGCGCCAATGCCGCGTTGACCGCCGGGTAGATCCTGTCCGCCGCTGTGCCGAGAACGGCGATGGTGCGACCCCCTGCCTCCAACGCCCCCAGATGCGCCGACGTGTCGATGCCCTTGGCCAGTCCGCTGATGATCGTGAACCCACAACTCGCGAAGTGCTTGGCGACCTTGAACGCCACCTCGCGTCCGCGTTCGGACGGTTCCCGCGTGCCGACGACGGCCACGGCTCGCGGCTCGCCGAGTGCCTCCAGGGAGCCCCGTACAAACAGCAGCGGCGGCGGATCGGGAATCCGGCGGAGCAGTCTCGGGTATTGGTGCGACAGGAGGGGAACCACGCGGACACCCGTCTCGGCGCAGCGCGCGACGGTGACCCCCCATTGCGCGGGGAGCGTCTCCGACCGTTCGAGGATGGCCTCCACGCGCTTGGCCAGCCGAGTGCCCAGTCGCGCGGACCTGGAGGCCCCCTCGGCGGCCTGGAGCAGTTGCAGCGTCGGGTATGCGCCCAGGACGGTCATGGCGTCGCGTGGCGACAACCCGCGCAGGTTGTGCATGTATTCGAGTTCGCTCGAAATCGGTGACCCGTCCATGACCTTCATGCTTGCGTTCTCCCCACGAACAGGCCCAATACGACCCGGCAGCCCCGGACCGACTCGAGGAGCTTACGCCGGCAGGCTCTGGAAGTCGCGCCTGTCGTGAAGACGTCATCGACGAGGATGAACAGGTCCGGGTCGGGTCGAGGCCCGGCGTAGGTGATGGTGCGAAAGTGCTCCTCTTCATCGGGGCGCTGCCCCGGCCGCGCAAAGGCGGACTTCTGGACGGGAACCACGCGTCGGAGGGCTCCACGGGAGTGGAGCACCCCTGCGAAACGTTGCGCAATCGCCGCACACAGGCCCGCGCCCTGGTGGCGGGGCCGGTCCCCCTGCCGCGGCCAGGCCTGCGTCCGCCTGCCCGGGTTGTGCCGCCCCGTGGCGCCGGTGCGGCCCCCTTCCCGTCCCCGGCGGCGCCGCCGGGGACCTGCGGCGGCCAGCAGCGACGGCCCGTGGCGCCGCCGCGTCCCAGGGGCACCGGCCCCCCCCGCGGAGAGGTCCGGCCGTCGGCGGTCGCGAACCTGGCCTTGGCCGGCGGCCGCGCCTCCACACCCCCGCCGCTCCGCTGGGCTCCGGGTGGGCGCACCCGGCCAGGCCGCGCGGCTGGGGTTGCGCGCTGGGCGGCGTTGCGGCGGGCCGGGGGCCTGGGCCGCGCACGGGGACGGACGCACGCCGCCTTGTGGCCCCTCGGGGTGGGCGCTGGCCGGACCCCGGAGGGCGCCCGTCCCGGACCCGCGGCACCGGACCGGCGGGCGGCGGCCCCGGGCGATCTGGCCGCGGCGGCAGGGCTGCGTGCGCCCCCCGCCCGGTCCGCGCAGGGTGCGCCTTTCGAGTCCAGGTCCCGCCAGCCGCGAGGCCTGGACCCGGCGCAGCCATCGAGCCCCTCGCGGAGTGCAGGTCGCCGGATCGGACCACGGCGCGGCAGGGGAGGCGGCGCGATGCGGGAGAACCCGGTGAAGCGGCGGTTGCGCGAGGGTGGGGCGGCGGTGGGGAGTTGGCTCTCCCTGGGCAGTGTCACGGCGGCGGAGTTGCTGGTGCCCTCGGGGTTTGCCTGGTGGACGATCGATGCGGAGCACTCGCCGGTCGGCTGGGAGACCGTGTCCCAGATGATCGCCTTGATCGCCCACCGCGGCGGCGTGCCCCTGGTGCGCGTCCCGCTGAACACGATCGAGAACATCAAGCGCGCCCTGGACCTGGGGGCCTTCGGTATCGTCGTGCCCATGGTCAACAGCGTCGAGGAGGCGGCCGCCGCCGTGGCCGCCGCGCACTACCCCCCGGCGGGCGTGCGCAGCGTCGGCGGCATCCTGCGGGCCGTGCGCTTTGCCACCGATGCCGCCACCTACCTGGCCCGCGCCGACGCCGAGGTGCTCGTGGTCATCCAGGCCGAGCACCGCCTGCACCTGCAGCGGGCCCGGGAGATCGCCTCCGTCCCGGGCGTGGACGCTGTGTTCATCGGCCCCCACGACCTGGGGGCCTGCCTCGGCCTGGCCCCCGACGCGCCCGAGATGGAGGAGCACTTCGCGACGGTCCTGGAGGCCTGCCGCGCCGCGGGGGTCGCCGCCGGCATCCACGCCCCCGACGCCGCCGCGGCCCGCCGCCGCGTCGAGCAGGGCTTCCGCTTCGTGGCCGCGGGGTCGGACGCGTCGATGCTGGACCGCCAGGCGCGGGCGGAGGCGGCCCTGGTCGGCGGGGTGGCCTCCCGCGTTGGGGCCGGGGTCAGCGAGTAGGGGGCGGCGGACGGGCGGAGCCGCCCGTCCGCCGTAGCCCCCGCTCAGGCCTCGACCGCCACCCGGTAGCGGATGCCCGCCACCGGGGCCGCGAGGTCCAGCCGCAGCAGGCCGCAGAGGCCGCGCCGGTTCTCGTAGCCGTGGGGGAGGTCGAGCGCGGCCTCCACCTCCCCGGCCACCTCCAGGCGGATCACCTCCGCGCCGAGGCGCAAGCGCACCACACCCCGCCCCACGCGCACGGCCGTCCTCGGCCCGAGGCCGCAGTCGCGCAGGTAGGGCACCAGGAGGCTCACCGGCCCGACCCGCCCGGGCAACTCCTCCGCCACGTCCACCCCCGCCTGGTCGATCGTCAGCCGGAGGTCGTAGGTGTGCGCCGAACCGCGCGCCCGGGCGCGCAGGTGCAGCCCCGCGCCCGTCGGGGCGGCCTCGATCGGCCCCAGCGGCAGCATCGCCTCCTGGGCCAGGGGGCGCAGTTCCCCCAGGCCCGGGCGGTCGCGGCTGGCCAGGCCGAGGTTGTACCAGGCGGTGGGGGCGGAGAGGTGCCGCACGCTGGAGGCGAAGTGCAGGTAGCGGCCGGGGCCGAAGGTCAGGTCGGTCAGGCCGAAGCCGTCGTACTGCGGGGCCGGCCAGGCGTTGACCTGGGCGCTGTACCGGCCGTGGTGCGCCAGCGCGCGCTGGGTCGGGTCGCATTCGATGTGGGTGCCCGGCGGCCGGTCGGCCCCGGCGGGGCCTCCCCGGAACCCCAGGCGCACGGCGGCGGCCAGCAGCCCCATGGCCAGGTTGCCGTAGTGGCCGTCGGCGGTGTAGGCCTCGTAACCGACCCGGTACGCGGGCGGCAGGAGGTTCTCCACGGGGCTGTATGGGCCGTCCGGGCGCTGCCAGCGCACGAAGGAGGCCAGGGCCAGGTTGGCGGCGGCCTCCGCCCGCCGGGCCAGGGCGGGGTCGCGCTCCCGGAAGAAGCGGGCGGCGGCCGTGAAGTAGGCGCACTGCGCCCCCAGGGTCCAGGTCTGGCCGCTGCTGCGGTGGGCGCTGGCCAGAGAGCCGTCGGAGAGCTGGACCCCGAGGCTCCGGCGCAGTCCCGTCTCCATCAGGCCCTCGAGGTCCGCCCGCCACGCGCCGGCGTACCCCGCCGCCAGCACGGCGGCCAGGTGGTAGCGGGTGAACAGGTCGTAGGAGTTGGGGTGACCCGGCTCCTGGTAGAGCCCGGCCTCCGGCAGCAACGCGCCGGCGAAGAAGCCGCCGAGCCAGCGGTCGAAGGCCTCGGCCGTGGTAGGGGAGAGCCCCAGCCGCAGGCGGAGCCACTCCCCGTACAGCCAGACCATCGCCCAGTTCGACGGCGGCCGCGCGCCGAACGACGCCAGCACCTCGACGGCGGCGATGCGCCGTGCCCAACCGGCGGCGGCGGGGTGGCCGAGTTCGGCGAGCAGGGCGTGGGTCTGCAGGATGGGCGGCCAGAAGAACTCGCGGTGGCTGCCCGCCGTCGCGGCCCCCGTGTCGCGGCGGAAGGCCGAAAGGGTGGCGGGCAGGCTCGGGTCGGCGACGTGGCGCAGCGCCGCGTCGAGCCCGCGCGCCGCGCGCCCCAGGTGGGCCGCCCGGGGCCCCTCCGGGCCGTGCGCGGCCAGGACCGCCTGGCAGAAGGCGTGGTAGGCCGTGCCGTACTGTGTGGGCGCCCCGAAGACGGGGTCGTGCAGCTCGCCGGAGGGCTGCAGGTGGGGCTCGTAGCTGGAGACGGCCGCCTGCAGCGCGGCGAGGGCGGGCGCGGCGGATGGCATGTGGGGGACCCCCTTGCCCAGCTGCGGTTCGGCGCGCGGCCCGGGGCCTCCCGCCGGAGCTGGGTGGCCTCATTCCGGAGGGGCCCTTCGGCCCGTGTGGCCGGGCCGCGCGCCGGCCGGTCCGGGGCAGCGCCTCCGGTCGCTCACCCCCTCGCCCGCCGCAGCCGCCCCGGCGGCGGACCAGGCGGCTTCCAGGGCCCTGCCCAGTTCCGGTTCCCGCCGCTGCAGCGCAGCGACCAGGTCCGGCATGGTGCGCACCCCGTCGTCCAGGGCGGCCCGGTAGACCAGCACGCTCGGCAGCGGCCGGGGGAGGTGGAGGGCCGCGATGGCGCGCTTCAGTTGCAGGGTGGC
>DAHWHV010000415.1 GCA_027335545.1 Clostridia bacterium | reverse complement strand
CCACCGCCAGCTCCCGCTCGGCGGCGCGCGCGGCCTCCGCCGCCAGCGGCCACTGCGCCGCCGTGGCGTCGGCCGCGTACCGCGCCAACGCCTGGCGCAGCGCCGCGGCACGTGTGGTCCAGAGGGCGCGGGCGAGCCCCTCCCCCCGCTGGGCCTCCTCTCGGCGGCGGCCGAGCGCCTCGACCCGCTCGCCGCACGCATCGCAGCGCTCCCGGGCCCGCTGGGCGCGCCCCTCCGCTGCGGCCAAGGCGTCCTCGGCGCGCAGCACCTCACTCTCGCGCAGGGCCTGCAGCTCGCCCTCGACCGCCAGGGCCCGCTCGGAGGCCGCGCGGGCGCGCGCTTGCGCGGTCTCCCGGTGCGCGTGGGCGGCGCGCAGGGTGGCCTCGGCGGCGTCTGCCGCGGCAAGGGCTTGGCGCAGGCGCCCGAGGTCTTCGAGGTAGCGGGCGGACGCGGCCTCGGCGCGCCGGAGCTGCACCAGGGAGACGGCCTGGTCCAGGCGCTCCGCCGCCGCGTGGCGGCGGCGCAACTCCGCGCAACTGTCCACGTAGTCGTCGATCCGCTCCAGGATCGTGCGCAACTGCTCAAAGAGGGCGCGGTCGACCGGGGGGAGCGATTCCGCCAGCAGTTCGCCCACGACGCGCGGCCCCATGTCGCGATTGAGCTTGGGGGCCCGCAATTCCAGCAGCAGTTGCAGCAGGTGGGCGTAGTCCGCGGGGTCGGCGAAGCCGAACAGGGCGCGATTGACCAGTTCGCGGTACGCGCCGACGGTGGTGACCACGGTCCCGCCCGCGCCGAGGGCGGCCTCCAGGTCCTGCCGCCGCAGCGCGGTGCCGTCGGGCCCGACCAGGTCGAGATCGCGGCCCAGGCGCCGGCCGTCGTGCAGGCAGAAGCCCCAGAAGGTGACGGGCATCCCTTCGCGCTGGCGCGAGCAGTGCAGCCCGATGCCGACGGTGAGGTGGGCGGCGGCGCCGTCCGCGCCGGCCGGGCGGGCGAACTCCATGGCGACGTAGCCCGTGCGCTGCTCGTGGTAGAAGGCGTCGGGGTCCCCGCGCTCGGCAGCGTCGGACCCGAGCAGGAAGTACTGCAGGGAGCGGCCGCCGCCGCCGAAGGTGTCCAGGCGGTGCCGCGCGCGGTCGCCGTCGAGCACCAGGGGTACGGCGGCGGCGAGCACCGTCGACTTCCCCGAGGTATTGGCCCCCCGCAGGAAGAGCCGCCCGTGGAGGAAGCGGAACTCCTCCTGGTCGAACAGCCAGAAGTGCCGGAAGATGATGCGCGTCGGCCGCCAGCCGTCCGGGCCCCCGGGCCGCGCCTCCAGCGCGGTCGCCACGCGCTCGGCCCGCGCGGCCAGGGCGCTAGAAAAGTCCAAGGGCAACCGGCCCGGAGCGGGCAGGCCCATCCGCCTCACCCCCCGGGCGCGCCCGGCGCTCGGCCCGCGACCCGGCGTCTGGGCGCTCGGCGCCGGCTTCCGCGTACCGTCCCGCGGCGCGGGCCAGGGCGGGCAGCAGGTGGACGCGGTCCGCCTCATCCGGCCCGCGCAGCAGGCCGGCGGCGCGCATCTCGGCCAGGGTGTCGCGCAGGAGTTGGCGCGCGCTCGCGGCGCCGAGCACGGTACCCCAGCGTTCCCGGTGGGCGTCGCGCAGCCCCCAGAGGTCGGACTCGAGCACGGCCAGCGGCAGGCTGAGCACGCCGTCGGCGTCGGGCACGAGTTCCCCGGATTGGACGCGTCGCCGGTAGAGGGCGGCCAGCAGCAGGACCGGGTGCTGGATGGCGCGCCGCTCCGTCTCCACGGCCCCCGCCTGCGCGGCCTCGGTGGGCTCGCCCCGCACCACCAGCGCGCAGCCTTGGCGCAGGTCCAGGTCCCAGCCCAGCGCGTCGCGCAGCGCCGCTGCCACGGCCGTGCGTGCCCGGACGAGCGCGGCGAAGGCTTCGGGGTCGTCGAGGGCGTGGAAGGCCGGGCCGAGGAGCACGGCGCGCCAGGCACGCTGCAGCGGCTCGGCCGCGCCGGGGGCCGCGGGCTCTTGCCGCGGGTGGGCGGGCCCGGTGGCCAGCGCCGCCAGTTCGGCGGCATCCAGCCGCACCGGCAGGCGGGCGGCCAGGGGCGTGAACTCGTAGAGGACGTTGCCCGCACCGGCCTCCCACTCCTCCGGCAGGCCCTGCAGCCGGCGGATGGCGTGGCAGGCCTCCAGCCCGCGCAGCGCGCGCACGAGGCTCCCCCGGTGGCGGTGGTCGCGCAGGTCGAGCGCGGTGGCGCCCGGCGCGGCGGCCGTTTCGGCCAGCAACGCCTCCGCCAGATCCGACAGCACGAACTGCGTTTCGCCGCCCCCGGTCCCCGGCGTCGCCGAGAGCAGCAGCCCCTCGCCGTACCAGAGCACCCAGGCCAGCAACGCATAATCCATGGGCTCCTGGAGGCGCGGCAGGCCCCGGCCCGCGGCGGCGGGCGCGGGCTCCTTGATCAGGCGCGCCATGGCGCGGGTGCGCGCAAGGCTCCAGCCCGGGCCCTCGCGGTAGAAGCGGGCCAACCGCTCCTCAGCCCGCTGCACGCGGCGGTAGGCGGCGGGGTCGTCGTCGGCCAGGATGCCCACGCGCTCCAGGAGGTCGAGGTGGGCCAGTCGCGTGCTGTCGGCGCGCTCCGCCTTGCGCAGGGCCCTTCCCTTCTCTACTCCCCGGTTTGCGGGACGGGTCCGCCGAGGCCCCCGGGTCCGCCGGATGCTGCCCGGGGCGACACGGTGCGGGGGGCGCGGTGCACCGGCCGGCCCGCGCCCCTCCCCGGGACCGTGGGGGCCTGCCTCGCCGGATCCCGCCGGGCCGCCCGGGGGGGGCCGCAAGGCGGCCCGGGCGGCGCGATGCCGCCCGGACGCGCCAGGCACCCGTGAGAGGCCATCGCCCCCGCCGCGGCGCCG
>DAHWHV010000402.1 GCA_027335545.1 Clostridia bacterium | reverse complement strand
GACGCCAACCTCTGGCACACCAGCCACGAGGGCGGGACGCTGGAGGATCCGGGGGCCGTGCGGCCCGAGGACCTGCTGCTCATGGCCAGCGAGCCGTGGGAGGCGGCGGCCGAGCCGCAGACCATCACCCTGGGGTTCCGGGGCGGGGTCCCGATGTCCCTGAACGGGGAGGTCCTGGAGCCCGTGGCCCTGCTGGAGGCCCTCAACGCCACCGCCGGGCGGCACGGGGTCGGCGTCGTGGACCTGGTGGAGAACCGGCTGGTCGGCATGAAGTCGCGCGGGGTGTATGAGACGCCGGGCGGCACGGTGCTGTATGAGGCCCACGCCCGCTTGGAGGAACTGGTTCTGGACCGCCACACGCTCCACTTCAAGCAGCAGGTGGCCCTGCGCTACGCGGAACTGGTCTATGACGGCTTCTGGTACACGCCGCTGCGCGAGGCCCTGGACGCGTTCGTGTCCAGCACGCAGCGCGTGGTGAGCGGGGAGGTCTCCGTCCGGTTGTATCGGGGGCGCGCGGAGGCGGTGGCCGCCAAGAGCCCCTACTCGCTCTATGACCCGGCGTTGGCCACCTTCGGCGCCGACGCCAGCTACCACCACGACGACGCCCGCGGCTTCATCACCCTGTTGGGGCTGCCCCTGGTGGTGCAGGCCCGGCTCCGTCAACGGTTGGGGGAGCAGCCGTGACGGACGGGCAGGGGGAGGCCCCCGGCGCCGGCATCCACGGCGGACGGCTGGGGGCGGCCGGGGGGAGGAGGGCCAAGGCCTTCACGGCGTCCATCCCCTTCGACCGGCGGCTGTACCGGCACGACCTGGCCGGCAGCCGCGCCCATGCCCGCATGCTGGGCCGCGCGGGCCTGCTGAGCGGGGACGAGGTGGCCCGGATCCTGGGCGGGCTGGACGCGATCGAGCGGGAGTGCGCCGGGGGCGCCTTCGACTACCGCCTCGAGGACGAGGACATCCACCTCAACATCGAGCGGCGCCTGGTGGAACTGATCGGGCCGGTCGGGGGCAAGCTGCACACCGCCCGCAGCCGCAACGACCAGGTCGCCCTGGATATGCACCTGTTCGTCCGGGAGGCGGCCCAGACCGCAGGCGAGGCGGCGCGGGGGCTGCAGCGGGCGCTCCTGGCGCAGGCGGAGGCCGGGGGGGAGGCCATCCTCCCCGGATACACGCACTTGCAACACGCCCAGCCTGTGCTGTGGGCCCAGCACCTTTTGGCCTACTGCTTCATGCTGCAACGGGACCGGGAGCGGCTGGCGGCCGCCGCCGGACGCGCCGACATCTCCCCGCTGGGCGCCGCCGCCCTGGCCGGTACCCCCCACCCGATCGATCCCGCGTCGGTGGCCGCCGACCTCGGGATGGCCGGGGTCTATGCCAACAGCATGGACGCGGTCTCCGACCGGGACTTCGTCATCGAACTGGTGTCGGCGCTGGCGCTGCTCATGGTGCACACCAGCCGCCTGGCCGAGGAACTGGTGCTGTGGTCGACGCGCGAGTTTGGCTTCGTCGAACCGGACGACGCCTACGCCACGGGCAGTTCGATCATGCCCCAAAAGAAGAATCCCGACGTGGCCGAACTGGTCCGCGGCAAGGCCGGTCGCGTCTTCGGCCAGTTGATGGCCCTGTTGGCCACG
Source organism: Clostridia bacterium (assembly GCA_027335545.1). The sequence goes on along the minus strand of DAHWHV010000402.1, from coordinate 1,203 downwards.
TTCAAGGGGCTGCCGCTCGCCTACCACTCGGACATGCAGGAGGACAAACCCGCCCTGTTCGACGCCCTGGACACCGCGCTGGCCAGCCTGGCGGCGCTGACGGGCATGGTGGAGACGCTGCACCCGCGGCCGCGCCGCATGGCCGAAGCCCTCGAGGGGGACTTCTCCGGCGTCACGGACATCGCGGACGGCCTGGCCGCCCAGGGGGTCCCCTTCCGCACCGCCCACCGCGCCGTGGGGGCCTTGGTCCGCCTCTGCCTGGAGCGGGGCTGCGCACCCTCCGAGCTCGACGTGGCGACCCTGGGCGCGCTGCACCCCCTGCTCACCCCCGACCTGGTGGCGCGGGCCGCGCCGCGGGCGGTGGTCGCCGCCCGGCGCAGCCCGGGGGGCACGGCGCCCGAGCAGGTCGCCGCCCAGCTGGAACTGGTGCGCGGTCTGGTGGCCCGGTGATGGACCACTCCGAGGATCTGTATCGGAGGGCGCTGGCGCGCATCCCCGGCGGGGTGAACAGCCCGGTGCGGGCGTTCGCCGCCGTGGGGGGCGTCCCGCGGTTTGCCGCGCGGGCCCAGGGGGCGCGCCTTTGGGACGTGGATGGGCGGGAGTATGTCGACCTGTGTATGAGCTGGGGGCCCCTGCCCCTGGGTCACGCCCACCCCGAGGTGGTGGAGGCCGTCGTCCGGGCCGCGGCTGGCGGCACCAGCTTCGGCGTGGCCACCCCGGGCGAGGTGGAACTGGCCGAGGCCATCTGCGCCGCGATGCCGGCGATCGAGATGGTGCGGCTGGTGTCCTCGGGGACCGAGGCGGTGACCAGTGCCCTGCGGCTCGCCCGCGCCGCCACCGGACGGGACCTGGTGCTCAAGTTCGCCGGGGGCTACCACGGCCACGTGGACAGCCTCCTGGTCCAGGCCGGCTCGGGCGCGCTGACGGCCGGGGTGCCCTCCAGCCCCGGTGTTCCTGCCGCCCTGGCGGCGCAGACCCTCGTCTGCCCCTACAACGACCTGGATGCCGTGTCGGCCACGCTCGACGCCCACCACGGTCGAGTGGCGGCGATCATCGTCGAGCCGGTGGCCGGCAACATGGGGCTGGTGCCGCCGGTGCCTGGCTTCCTGGTCGGGCTCCGACGTCTGGCGGACGCCTCGGGCGCACTCCTGATCTTCGACGAGGTGATCACCGGCTTCCGTGTGGGACCGGGGGGCGCCCAGG
>DAHWHV010000401.1 GCA_027335545.1 Clostridia bacterium | reverse complement strand
CCTGGGCGCCGATGGGCCCGCCCGCGCCGCCGGCCTCTTCGCCAACCCCTCGGCCGTGCACCGTTGGGGCCTGCGGGCGGCCGAGTCCGTGGAGGAGGCGCGCCGCGCCGTCGCCACGGCCCTGGGCGCCTCCGCCGCGGAGGTCGTCTTCACCTCGGGCGGCACGGAGGGCAACCACCTCGCCGTGCTCGGGCTCTGCCGCGCGGCGGCCCGCCGCGGGCGGCACGTGGTCACGACGGCGATCGAGCACCGCTCGGTCCTGACGGCCTGCGCCCTGCTGGAGGCCGAGGGCTGGGCGGTGACCCGCCTGCCGGTGGGCCCCGACGGCCGCGTCCGACCCGCGGACGTGGCGGCGGCCCTCCGGCCCGAGACGGTGCTGGTGGCCCTGGCCCACGTCAACAACGAGATCGGCGCGCTGCAGCCGGTGGAGGCGATCGCCGCGGCGCTGCGGCGGTCCGCCGCGCCGGTTGCGCTGCACATCGACGCCGTGCAGGCCCTGGGCAAGGTGCCCACCCCCTACGGTGCCTGGGGCGTGACCACGGCGGCCGTCTCCGGGCACAAGGTCGGCGGCCCCAAGGGCGTCGGCGCCCTGTGCGTGGCGGCCGGGACGCGCCTGCGGCCCCCGGTGCCCGGCGGCGAGCAGGAACGCGGGCTCCGCCCCGGGACCGAGAACGTGCCGGGCATCGTCGGCTTCGGCGCGGCGCTCCGCGCCGGGGGGAGGGGCGGGGCGGCCCTGCGCGCCGACAAGCTCCGCCTCTGGGAGGGCCTGCGGGCCGCCCTGCCCGGCCTGGAGGTCAACGGGCCCGACCCGGCCGACCCGGCGGCGGCGGCGCCGCACATCCTGAACCTGAGCTTCGCCGACGTGGCGCCGCTGCCCGCCGAGGTCCTGCTGCACGCCCTGGAGGCTGCGGGCGTGGCCTGCTCGGCCGGTTCGGCCTGCAGCGCGCGCCGGCCCGAACCCAGCCACGTCCTGGCGGCGCTGGGCCTGCGCGGCGCCCGGCTGCGCGGCAGCCTGCGCCTGAGCCTGGGCCCCGCGACCGAGGAGGCCGAGCTGGACTGGGCGCTGCGGGCCATCCCCGCGGCGCTGGCCGCCCTGCCGCGGGGCGGGGGGTGCCGATGAGCGAGGACGGGGCCGAGGCCCTGCTCCTGGGCCACTACGCCGAGATCGCCCTCAAGGGCGGCAACCGTCCGCTCTTCGAGCGGGCCCTGCTGCGATCGGCGCAGCGGCTGCTGCCCGCGGGGAGCCGGGCGGAGCTGCGCGGCAGCCGCCTGCTGGCGCGTCTCCCGGCCGGGGTGCCGGCGGCGCAGGGCATCGAGGCCCTGCGCCACTGCTTCGGGCTGGTCTCGGTGCGGCAGGCCCGCCGCCTGGCCCGGCCGGCGGAGTTCGCCGCCCTCGGGGAGGCGGCGGTCCAGGCGGCGCGTGAGGCTGCGACCGGGGGGGCGCGCAGCTTCAAGATCGCGGCGCGCCGGGCGGACAAGCGCTACGGGCGGAACTCACTGGAACTGGCGCGCGACCTCGGGGCCCTGGTGGCCGCGGCCACCGGCCTCGCGGTGGACGTGCGCGCCCCGGACGTGGAGATCGGCGTGGATGTGCGCGAGGACGCCTTCTACCTCTGGGGCGGCCATCTGCCGGGGCCGGGTGGGTTGCCCACGGGGACGGCCGGGCGGGCCCTGGTCCTGCTCTCGGGGGGCATCGACAGCCCCGTGGCCGCCTACCTGGCGGCCAAGCGCGGCCTGCGCCTCTCGGCGGCGTACTTCCACACCTTCCCCTACACGGGCGACGGCACGCGTCAGAAGGTGATCGACCTCTGTCGCGCCCTGGCCGCCTTCACGGGCGAGGTCCGCCTCTGGGTCGGGCACTTCACCGACATCCAGTTGGCGATCCAGGAGCGCGTGCCCGAGCCGCTACGCACCCTGGTCGTCCGCCGCCTGATGCTCCGCTTCGCCGAGGCGCTCTGCCGCCGTGAGCGCGCCGGGGCCCTGGTCACCGGGGACAGCCTGGGCCAGGTGGCCAGCCAGACGCTGGAGGCCCTGACCGCCGTCGGCGAGGTGGCCGAGCTGCCGCTGCTGCGCCCCCTGGTCGCCGCCGACAAGACGGAGATCGTGGCCCTGGCCCGGCGCATCGGTACGTATGAGGTGTCCGTGCGGCCCTTTGACGACTGCTGCAGCGTCTTCGCGCCCCGCCACCCGCGCACCCGGCCCACCCGGGCGGAGGTGCGCGCGGCCGAGGGGGGCCTGGACATCCCGACCCTGTTGGCGGCGGGGCTGCGGGCCAGCGAGCGGTTGCGGGTCACCCCCGAGCGGGCCGAGCCCCACCCGCCGCCGGGGCCGGGTGGCGCCGGCTCGCCGGGGTAGGCGCGGCCAGCGGCAGCGCGGG
>DAHWHV010000396.1 GCA_027335545.1 Clostridia bacterium | reverse complement strand
GCACCGCCGCCAGGGGGGCGGGGGAGAGGCCGCCCGAGGACGGCGGGTGCGGGGTGCCGCGGTGGGGCTCCCCGGGGGCCGGGCCGGGCACCGTCGGGCCCGGGACCGCCTCGATCCATAGCGGGCGCGGGGCGATCAGGGCGGCGAGGCCGGCGTCCCCCAGGCCCGCGCGCAGCAGCCCCCAGATGTCGCGGTCGATCGGCTCGCGCCAGAGGGCGCGGCGGTCGCGGAAGTGGCCGCTGACCACCGCGGCGGCGAGGCGGGCATCCAGCGCGGCCGCGTGCAGGGCCACCAGGCCGCCCTCGCCGTAGCCGTAGATGGCCAGGGGCCGGCCGCCGCCGGCCGGGCCGGCCAGGTGGTCCACCAGCGCCAGGACCCGCTGCACCTCGTAGCCGATGATGTGGCGCCCCACCTCGAAGGCCATGCGCCAGAGGTACTCGCGGCGGCTGGGCCCACCCGGCCAGACGGGGGCGCGGTCCACGGGCACCGGCACCAGCACGGCGCAACCGGCGTCCGCCATGCGCCGCGCCACCTGGCCGACCGGCGCACCGCCCGGGTCCAGGCCCGCCAGTTGCTCGGGGACCTGGGCGGCGTCCGGTAGGACGATGACGTGGGCCCGCGGCTCCCCGGCCGGGCGCAGCCAGAGCCCCTCGCCGCTCACCCCGGTCCAGACGGGCCAGCGCACGGCGTGCGCGTCCCAGGCCGCCGTGCCGCCGAGGCCGGCCGGCGCCGCGGTGGTCCCGACCAGCTCCAGGTCCGGCACGGGCAGGCGCGGATCGACGACCCCCAGGCGCCGCGCCAGGTCCGCCCGGTGGGCGCCGACCTCCGCGTCCGTCCAGGCGCCGGGGTCGGCGGCGTCGGCGACCCGCTCCAGCTCCGCCTCCAGGTGGGCGCCGATGCCGGCCACCATGGCCGCCGCCAGGTCCCCGGGCGCCTGCAGCGGCTCGCTGCCCGGCAACACCGCACCCAGGGCGTCCACGGGGCGGTCGGCCGGGCGCGCGCCCGGGCCGTCTGCGTCCATGCGGCGTCGCCTCCCTTGCGCTACTGGTGCCGGCTGGAAGCCGCCGCAGGTGGCGGCCAGGCGGCGGGCGTCGAGGTCGCAGGCGGCCACCACCTCCACGTCGGGGAACGCGGCCAGGGAGGGGGAGTGCACCTGGTTGGCCAGCGACCCGGCCCCGATCACGGCGACCCGCACCCGCTCCCGCCTCACGCGCTCCCCTCCCCGGCGGCGAAGAGCGCGCGCGCGTAGGCGAGGTCGGCGGCGATCAGGGCGTCCACCCCCTCCACCCCGTGCGAGCCGTCGCGGGCGCTGTACTCGGCGGTCAGGCAGACATCCCCGCGGTAGGCGCGTCGCCGGAGTTCGGCGGCCACCTCGTCCCAGCGGCAGAGGCCCTCGTCGCCGCGCACCCAGGCGTGGCGGAAGCGCGCCGGGCCCTCGCCCGGCTGGCGCTCCCAGCGGGCGTTCTTGAGGTTGACCAGGCGCAGGTGGGACCAGAGGATGTCCGCCGCCAGGGAGGGGGGTTCCCCGGCCAGGGCGCAGTGGGCCGGGTCCCACACGGCGCCGATCACCCGCGGCTCAAACGGCGCGACCAGCCGCAGCAGCCCCAGGGCGCTGCCGACGCAGCGGTCGCAGTGGTTCTGCACCCCGAGGGTGACCCCGGCGTCCCGCAGCGCGGGCTCGAGGGCCTCGAAGGCCCGCAGGGTGGCGGCCTCGTGCTCCAGGTAGCCGCGGGTGCGGGGGATGTCCACGCAGAGGCGCAGCAGCGGCACCCCGGCCGCGGCGCAGGCGGCGATCGTGCGGCGGTCGGCGGGGCCGGCCACGCTGGCGATGCGCAGCCCATTCCCGGCCAACTGGCGGGCGGCGGCCGGCAGGGCGCGCTCCGCGGCCTCCGGTTCGACCTGGAACCCGGGGCGCACGGGCAACTCGACGCCGGCGAAGCCCAGCCCGGCCAGAAACGGGCCCAGCTCCGCCAGCGGTCGGGTCCAGGGCTTGGTGAAGACGGTGAAGGCCACCTGCGCGGGCAGCGTGAGTCCCCCTTTCACGTAGCCCCCCGTTCCGCGGGTCCCCTTTCCGTGGCCCCCGCTTCATCCGTGCCCCCGCTTCATCCGTGGCCCCGCTTCATCCGTGGCCCCGCTTCATCCGTGGCCCCGCTTCAACGGTAGAGCGCGGCGGGCTCGGGCAGTTCGCGTCCGATCTCCTCCACCCGGTAGCCAAACCCCGGCCCGCCGAGGCTGGAGAGGTCCACCGCGCCACCCCGCCGCCGGTAGAGGCCCGGGTGCACGCGGGCCTCCGGGGCGGAGGCCGCGGGGTAGAACTGCATGGAGTTCGTCTCCACCCCCAGGATCGTGCCGGCGTGGGCGCCCAGCAGCAGGTGGGGGATCTGGGCCAGCATGGGGTTGGTCAGGTCCTGGACCATGAGGGCCATGCCATGGGCGCGGGCCCAGGCCAGGCTGAGCAGGGCGCCGGTCTGGGTCTTGCAGGTCTTCAGGGCCACCCCCGTCCAGCCCAGAGACCGCCCCAGGCGCACCTGGCGCCAGTCGTGCGCGCTCTCATCCAGGAAGAGGGGCTTGCGCGCGGCCAGCGCCCGGACATCGATGGGGTGGCGCTCCAGGTCGTAGGGGAAGGGCTGCTCCACATAGAGGAGGAGGCGGAAGACGTCGGGGGCCTCGGCCGCCAGGCGGTCCAGCACCTCGGCCACGTAGGCGGGGTCGCGCACGGTGCAGTTGAAGTCCGCGCTGAGGTGGCTGCAGCCCTCCTCGAGCGCGAGGCGGCCGACGCCCAGCAGGCGCTGGAGGTCCCAGGCGGCGTCGGTGCCCCGGA
>DAHWHV010000388.1 GCA_027335545.1 Clostridia bacterium | reverse complement strand
CGCCGCATCGGCGCGCGGCGGCGGGTGCGGCGCTCGCGACACCTGGCGCCGCCACCCCGGGCAGCGCGGCGGCGTGCCGGTTGGGCCTACCTGCTCGCGGGGTTGCTCGCCCTGGCCGCCGGCCTGGCGGCCGCCGGCACTCCGGTCTGGTCCGCGCGTTGGAACGCCATGGCCCAGACGGCGGCCGCGTCGCGCTTCGCCCTCCGGACAGGGGCGTCGGCAGCCGCCCGCGTCCCGGAGGGCGGAGGCACGGCCTCGGAGGCGGAGGCGGCGGTCCACACCCCCACGCCGACGGCGACGGCCGCACCGCCCCCGGCGCAGGTGCCCTCAGGCGGGGTCCTGGCCAAGTTGGTCATCCCGTCGATCGGGGTGGACGCCTACGTGCTGGAAGGCCTAACCTTCCAGCCCTCGGTCTGGGAAGGCCTGCTGCGGCGGGGCCCCGCGCACCTGATGGGGTCTGCGCTCCCCGGCGGCCCAGGCAACGCGGTGATCTTCGGGCACGTCAACGTCTGGGGCTCGGTGTTCCAACACCTCGACCGCCTGCGCGTGGGCCAGACCGTCGACCTCGTGACCCCCGGCGGGCGCTTTGCCTACCGGGTGACGGGCGCCCGCCGCATCCCCCCCTCGGACACGGCCGCCGTGCGGCCCCACGGCGGGCCACCGACCCTCCAACTGGTAACCTGCACCGGGCTCTTCGACACGCAGCGGCTGGTCGTCGACGCCCGCCTCAGCGGAGGCCGCGCCCCGCTGCGGGGCATCTCCGTCGCCGCGGCCACCGCCCTGGTCGAGTCCCATGAGGCGGCGCGGCTCGCGGCCACGCGCTTCGCGCCACAGCCCGCCTGGCGCTCCGTCTGGCACGCTGTGCGCGGCGGGTTGTGGCGCCGGGCCTGGAGCGCCGCGCGGGAAGCGGTGGATCCGGCGGCCCGGCCGATCCCCGCGCCGCTGGGCACCTATGGCGTGCAGGCGGCCTGGCGCCTGTCGGGCGGGCGCGTGCGCGTCCTGGTGCGGGAACGGGGGGCCCTGGCCGGTGGGGGGCCCCGGGCCACGCGCACGCGCGCCTACACGGTCGGCGGCAGCGGCGGGGCCGCGAGCATCCAGGCGCGCCGCACCGTGCGCTACCGCCCCCCGCTCCGCCTCCACCCGTCCCCGCCCACCTCCCCCAAGGGGTGGGTGCGGGGTGCCTTCCGTTGCGGCCCGTACGACATCCGCTGGTGGGTCGGGCCCGTTCAGCCGATGCGCAACAACGGCTTCACCTTCCAGGCCCGCCCCTCGAGCCTGCTGGCGCTGCGCGGCGACGGCATGCCCCTGCCCGGCATCGGCCTGCCGGGCCTGTCCATGGGCAGCTACCCGCTGGCCTGCGGCGACCTGACCGCCGACGGCAGCCAGACCCTGGTGATGCGCACGGTGGTGCCGCCGGAGTACCCGGGGGGCGTTTCATCCTCGGCCGTCGCCGTGTACCGTTTGGGCCAGGCCCAGGCCTCCCTGATCGGCCAGATGCTCTCGGTGGGGACGACCGCCCCGCCGCGGGTGGTGGCCACCGGCCGCCAGGCACCCTACGCCATCCTGGTGCCCCAGCGGAGCGGCGGCCCGCGGCGGTGG
>DAHWHV010000387.1 GCA_027335545.1 Clostridia bacterium | reverse complement strand
CCGGGCCCGCAGGAACTCCCGGCGCAGGACCGCCGCGGCCACCGCCTCCGGCACCCCGGCGGCAACCCAGGCGGGGAGGGAGCCCCCCAGGAAACCCTCCGCCTCGGCCGCGCGCCGCGCCGCCCCGGCCCGCGGCGTCTCGGCCGGCGGGCCGAACCAGGCCACCACGACCTCCGGCAGCCCGCAGGCAAAGCGGCTGCGGCGCAACGCGGCGTCCAGGCGGAGCAGTTCGACGGGCCGGCCCGCGGCGACGCGTTCGCCCAGGAGCGACTCCAGGGCGCGCAGCTCCGCCGCTCCGAGCCCGGCGGTGGGCAGCCGCCCGGCCACCCCGTAGCGTGCCACCTTCGTCCAGGCGGCGCGGAAGGCCCCCTCCAGACCCAGGCCGCGCAGGTACGCCGCCGCCTCCGCTGCCGCGCTCACGCGCCGCCGCGCACCCCGCTGGAGGCGGCGGCCACCTCCGCCGTCACGTCGTGCAGGCGCTCCTGGGCGCCGTCCCAGAGGAAGGGCAGGGCGCCGGCCACGTTGCCGCGCCGCACCAGCTCGTACGTGGCCGCCGCGGGCAGGGCCGCGCCAACCCCCCAGAGCCGCTCGCTGGCCATGATCCAGCAGAAACCGAAGCGGCACAGGAACCGCAACGCCTCGCCCACGTTCTGGGGGTCCACGCCGGCGAAGGCCTCGTCGAAGGCGACCAGGCGCGGCGCGTCGGCCCGCGCGGCGGCGTAGCGCGCCGCCGCGGCCGCGACCAGCGGCAGCATCAGCGCCAGGGACTTCTCAGCGCCGCTGCGGGTCGAGAAGCGCCGGTCGTCGATCACCACCGGGCGCTGGTGGGGCGCGCGGCTGACGATCTCGAAGCGGAACCAGTGGCGGTAGTCCAGCGCCTCCTCCAGGGCCTCGGCGAAGCCCAGATCCGAGCCCCCGTCGGAGCCCCCTTGGCGGTCCTGGCGGCGCACGCGCTCGACCTCGGCGCGGAAGGCGCCGGCCAGCACCTCCCGCTCGGCCGGCGGCAGGAGCCCGGGATCGGTGCGCAGCAGGCCGAGGTGCGCCGCGATGCCCGCGCCGGGGGCGCCGGATTGCGCCGGCAGCGGCGTCCAGCGCAGTTGCAGCACCTCGCCGCTGCCCAGCGGGGACCGCCCGAGGTCCCGGTTGATCCCGGCCAGCCAGTCCTCGGCGTCCCGGATGCGCCCGTGCAGCGACTCCCGCATCTGGCCCAGGATGAAGTCCTCATACAACTCCCGCTCCGAGGCCTGCAGGAGCTGCTCCTGCTCCAGGAGCCGGACCTCGAGGTCCTGGCGCAGCTCCGCCGGCCACTGGGACGGACCCGCGGCGACGAAGCGCACCAGGCCGCGCTCCGGGCTGTACTCCGGGCCGTAGTCGGCCAGCGCCTCGCGGCACTCGAACTCGGTCTGGCCCAGCGCCCGTTCCGCCGCCTTCTCGTCGGCCTCGATGCGGCGGGCCTGCTGCGCGTCCTCCGCGCGGCGCCCCAGCAGCGAGCGCGCGACGTCCTCGGGGCCCGAGGGACCGGAGCGGAACGCCGCCAGCAGGGGGGCCAGGCTGGGGTAGGAGCCCAACTGGGTCGCCAGGGCGGCCCGGGCCGTCCCCTCCTCCGCCTCCAGCTGGCCTTGCGCCGCGCGCCGCGCCCGCAGCCCCCGCACCGCCGCCTCCAGGCCCTGCTCCAGGCGCCCGACCGCCTTGGCCACCTCGACCAAGTCCCGCTGCAACCCCTCGTCCTCACCGAGGAGGCGGCGGTACCGCTCCCGGTCGGCCCGCCCCTCCGGCGACTCCACCAGCCGCTGCAGGGCCGCGACGGCGGCCGCCTCGCGCCCCAGGGCCGCGCGCGCCCCCTCGACCGCGCCGACGGCCTCCGCGTGGTCCCCGCCGGCCTCCCCCAGCCCGGCCTCACGGCTGGAGACGCGCTCGTCCGCCTCGGCCAGGGCCTGCGCCGCCGTGGCGGCGGCCCCGGCAGCGGCCTCCAGGGCAACCAGGGCCTCCAACAGGCCGTCCACCCCCTGGCGGGTGCGTCCCCGGCTCTCGGGCACCTGCGCCTGGGCCCCCTCCAGCGCCGCATCGCAGGCGTCGCGCCGCCCCCGCGCCGCCCGCAACTCCGAACCGACCGCCTCCTCCGCAGCCTCGGCCCGCGCGACAGCCCCCGCGGCCCGGGCCTCCAGGGCCGTGGCCTGGTCGAGCCGCGCCAACGCCGGAAGGGCCTCGAGCGCGGCGGCCTCCCGGTCCGCCTGGCGCCCCTGCTCCAGTGCCGTGGCGAGCGCCGCCTCGGCCGCCGTCCAGGCCTCGGCCAGGGCCGCGCGCTCGGCCCGCAACGCCTCCAGCCGCTGCTGGTGGTGGCGGCGCCGGTTGTGCACCCCGAAGTAGCGGGCGCCGGCCGCCTCGTCCTCGGCGACCGCCCGCCCCCCGAGCCAACCCTGGCGCCACGTCCCTGCGGGGGTGAACCCCGAGGCGGCACCCAGGGAGGCCAAGGCCGCTTGGGCATCCAGCACCCAGGTGTCCCCGAGGCCCGCCGCGGCCAGGACCGACCCGGCCCGGGCGACGTCCTCGGCCTGGAGCACCAGGGCGTCCAGGAGCCCCGCCTGCTCGGCCGCCGCCTCGATGCGCGCCTGCGCGGCCGCGTCGAACCCGGGGGGCAGGTCGCAGGCCTCGTAGAAGGGCCGCGCGGCGATCCCGGCCGCGGCCAGGGCACCCCGAGCGGCGGCGGCCGCGGCCGAGCGCGGGGGCACGGCCTCCGTCCGGGCCGCCCACGCCGCCAGTTCGGCCTCCTTGGCGGCCAGGGCGGCG
>DAHWHV010000385.1 GCA_027335545.1 Clostridia bacterium | reverse complement strand
GGCACGGTGCGGTGCGGCGCCCCGTACAGGACGTGGGCGCTGAAGGCCGTCCGCATCAGGGAGGCGCCGGCCTCCCGGGCCCGGAGGCGGCGCCGGTAGAGGCTGGCCACGTACCAGAGGATGAGGAGGTTCACGGTGAGGGAGATGAAGGCGGAGGGGTGCGGCTTGCGCACGATCGCGTAGAGTTCGACCGGCAGGAAGGCCACCGTCTCCACGATGATCAGGAACTCACCCCAGCCCAGATCGAACCAGACGCCAACCGCCTCCGCGGCGAGGAGCACCGCCCACAACGCCAGACCCAACCCGACCACGACGATGAACCTCGGCCCGAAGTGGGGCAGGTGCCTGGCCAGCCAGCGGACGAAGATGTCCCGCGGTGCCTCGGCCATCTCCCGCGGGAACAGCAGGCGCAACGGATCCGTGCTGTGGTGGACCCGCAGGACCAGCGCCAACACGGCCCCGGCCCCGGCCGCCAGGGCGCTGATGGCTTTCTCGGCGGCGATCAGCAGCACGGCCGCGGGCCGCCCGCCGGGGGTGCGCGGCAGGGCCCTGCTTCGATGGAGCCCCTTGCCGCCGGACGCCACCGCCCCACCCCCCGCAAACCATGCGCCTAGCCGGAAGATGGCCCGCTGGCGCACCACACCCTCTGGCCATTCGACGGGGAAAGACGGGTTCCCCGCCGAGCGGCCCCGGCGCCCCGCCGCTGATCTTACCAGTCGGGGGCGCCAAGCCCGATCCCGCCGGTCGCGCTGACCAGAGGATCCCCGCACAGCCCGCCGGGCCACCCCCACCTCCGGCCGTGCAGGAGGACCACCCGGCGGCGCCCAATGGCCCCGCAAGGCCGCCGCGCGGCACCACCCCGCATTGGGAGGCCACCGTTCTTGCGCTGCCTGGGCATGATTCCGGGGCTGCATCGTCTTGACCTGGTTACTCGTCCGGAACCCGGGCTCCCCGCCCCGCATGAGGTGCTGCTCGAGATGCTCGAGTGCGGCGTCTGCGGCACCGACCGCCACATCCTGCAGGGCGACTGGGCGCGCCCGGAGGCGGGGCAGGGCGCGCTCGTCCTCGGCCACGAGCCGCTGGGCCGCGTCCTGCGCGTCGGCGGCGCCGTCTCGCACCTCGCGGCGGGGGACCTCGTCAGCGCCACCAACCAGCGTAGCTGCGGGGCCTGCACCCCCTGCCTGGCCGGCGAGCCGGACCTCTGCCTGACGGCCCCCGGCACGGGGCGGGGCATCTCGGGCCTCGACGGGTTCCTGCGACCGCGGCTGCTGGAGGACGCCGCGTGCTGCGTGCGGGTGCCTGCGGCCCTGCGCGCGCTGGGCGTGCTGACCGAGCCCCTGGCCGTCAGCGAGAAGGCCATCGCCCAGTTGCGCCAGATCCAGCGACGCCTGCCCCACTCCCGCTGGACCGAGCAGGCCGACGCCCCGAATTGGGCGGAGGGCCTGCGCTTCCTGGTCGGCGGGGCGGGACCGATCGGCACCCTGGCCGCGTTTGCCCTGCGCGCCCACGGCGGCGAGGTGCATGTCCTGGACCGCGCCCCCGAGGACGGGCCCAAGGCGCGACTGCTGCGCGAGATCGGGGCCCGCTACCACTGCAGCGCGGAACTGGACCCCCAGAGCCTGCGGGAGCGCCTCGGCTACGTCGATTGCACCCTGGAGTGCGCCGGCAGCGCCGAGGTGTTCATGGCGCTATGGCGCGCGCTGGGTCGCAACGGCGTCATGGCCCTGATCGGCGGCGCCGGCGGGCCGCACGAGCCCATCCACCCGGGGCGGCTGCTGGACCAGGCCCTCGGGGCCAACCAGGTGATCGTCGGTACGGTGGCGAGCAACCCGCAGCACTTCCGGGCGGCCGTCGCCGATCTGGAACTGGCCGCGCGCCTCTGGCCGCACGCCCTGGCGGCGGTGGTCAGCGGCCGGCACGACTTCGACCACGCCGACGCGGCCTTCGCCCCGGTGGCCGAGGGCGACATCAAGCGGGTGATCACCCTGCCCGAGGTCGGTTGAGCGGCCGCGCCGGAGCCCCCCGAGCGGGCGGCCCGCCCCCCCGGACGGAGAGCCCGACGCTCACCCCGCAGACGACCGGCGCGGGCCGCGCCAGCGACGTACACCGCGTGTACCCGTGCCGGGTGCTCAAGCACCGCACGGACAAGGACGCGGCCTGGGGAGGCCTCGCCCCCCTGGTGGGGACAGCCGCCCGCTATCCTCCCGCTATCCTCCCGCTATACTCCCGCTATAATATGGAGGGCCCGGGTGCCCCGTGGCGAGGCCGTCGAGCGGCCGCGAGCCCCTCGGCTGGTTCCGCGCTGAGCCAGGCTGCGGCGGGGCGGGCCGCGTGCACGCTCACCCCGGCTGGTGTGCCTGACCACGCCACCCGAGTTCGCCTGCTGCCTGCAGCCCCGCGAGGGGCCAATCCAAGGCCGAAAGGGGCGGAATCCTGGTCGGGCGGATGTGTGGCAGACCGAAGCGCTCGGTTGGTCCACATCACTGGCCAGGGAACGCGTGCCCACGATCGGCGATGTCGCCCGGCGGGCCGGTGTATCGGTCAGCACGGTGTCCAAGGTCCTCAACGAGCGTCCCCACGTGCGGGCCGAGGTCCGGGCCCGGGTGCGCGCGGTGGTCGCCGAACTCGGCTACCGCCCGAGCCAGATCGCCCGTGCCCTGCACACCAAGCAGACGCGAACCCTCGCCTACCTGGTCCCCACGGTCGAGAACCCGTTCTTCGGCTCGGTGCTCCGCGCCGTCGAGGACGTGGCGCACCAGGAGGGCTATGGCGTCTTCGTGGGCAGTACGCACGGCGATCCCGCCCGCGTCTGCGTGTATCGGGATCGTCTGCTGGCGATCGGCGTCGACGGCGTCCTGGCCACCCAGTCCTGGGACATCGTCGGCGGCGACCTCGTGACGACGCTGCTGGACCGCGGGGTCCCCGTCGTGGGCGTCGGGGGCACGCGGACCAGCGCGGACATCGACGGCTACGTGCCCGCCGACGTGGCGGGGGGCGCCATGGCCGCCGGGCACCTCCTGGGACTCGGGCACCGCGCCATCGCCTTCATCGGCGCCCGCGACAGCCGCACCACGGAGTTGCGTTACCAGGGGGTGCGCCAGGCGCTGACCGAGGCGGGCACCGCACACGACGTGGCCCTGCTGGTGCGGGTGGGGGGGTTCGGCGAGGAGGACGGCGCGGCCGCCATCCACGAACTGCTCCTGCGGCGGGTGCCCTTCACGGCCGTCGTCGCCTTCAAGGACGTCGTCGCGCTGGGGGCGCAGAACGCCCTGGAGGACCTGGGCTTGCGCGTGCCGGGGCGGGTCTCCCTGGTGGGCTTCGACGACACCGTCGCGGCGTACTCACGGCCCAAGATGACCACCGTCGCCTGCTCCAAGACGGAGCTCGGCGAGCGGGCCGTCCGGCGCCTCCTGGCCCGCATCGCCGGCGACCCTGCGGGCCCCGAGGTCCATCCCCTGCCGATGCACCTGGTGGTGCGGGCCTCCACGGCCGCCGCCGGGCCGGGGTAGGCAGCAGCGGGTCCCGGTCAGCCCAGGTCGACGCCCGCTGCCCCGGGGCCGTCGGCCCCGACCTCCGAGAGCAGGCGGTGGTCCTCCGCCTCCTCGCCAAAGGCCAGGCACCGTGCCAGGTACGTGGCCGTCTCGATGATCTCGGACTCCGGCGCGCGCTTGCGCACGGTGAAGCTCAGCCCGCGCAGACCCACCACCATGCGGGAGGCCATCAGGTACACCCGATCCAGTCGCAACCGGCGCACGCAGAACACGGTGAACGAGATCTTCCCGCGGTAACGGGTCTCGAAGGACAACGAGCACACCTCATGCGCGAGCACCGCCCACGCCTCCCCTCCGCTTGGCCGTCCGGCCCGGGGGACCCTCGCCCCCGGCATCCCTCCATGAGACGCAGAAGACGCAGAAGACGCAGAAGACGCAGACCCCGTCCGCTCCGTTCCTCTCCCCGGAGCACCGCAGCCGACCGCCGACGGGCGCCCCACGCCCTGCCGTCGGCCCCTCCAGCGTAGCCGAATTCCCCGCCGCGCGCCCGGGCCCGTGGGGGGCGGGCCGGGGGGTGCGCTCGGGCCGCCTTCCGCCTGGGTCGGGTCGGCCCCTGCGCCCTGGAGCCGGGGGTGGGCCAGGACGCGGATCGCCGCTGCGTTTCGCGCGAACCATCCCGCATCCTGCCGCGTGCCCGCCCGCGACCGAGGGCCGAAAAGCGACAGCATTCTCCCAAGAACGCCCGGCGCGGAGCGGGGATCGCGGGGGCGGGCCCGG
>DAHWHV010000369.1 GCA_027335545.1 Clostridia bacterium | reverse complement strand
TCTGGGCGTCATCCTTACCTTCATCCAGGTTGTTTTCGCCGTCGTCATCGGCTTGTATTTCTGGAACCTGCTCAAGAGCCAACAGGGGAGTCGCGTCGCGGTCCAGCGCGAGTCGCGCAAGGAGATGGACCGGATCGCGCGGCTACGGGGCATCGCGCTGACCGAGCCGCTGGCCGAGCGGACCCGGCCCCGCAGCTTCGCCGAGGTGATCGGGCAGGAGAACGGCGTGCGCGCCCTGCGGGCGGCCCTGTGCGGCCCGAACCCGCAGCACGTGCTTCTGTATGGGCCGCCCGGGATCGGCAAGACCGCGGCGGCGCGACTGATCCTGGAGGAGGCCAAGCGCAACCCGCAGTCCCCCTTCCGGCCGGAGGCCGCCTTCGTGGAGATCGACGCCACCACGGCACGCTTCGATGAGCGCGGCATCGCCGACCCGCTGATCGGCTCCGTGCACGACCCGATCTATCAGGGCGCGGGCCCCCTGGGGATCGCCGGCATCCCGCAGCCCAAACCCGGGGCCGTGACCAAGGCCCACGGGGGCGTGCTCTTCGTGGACGAGATCGGCGAGTTGCACCCCATCCAGATGAACAAGCTCCTGAAGGTGCTGGAGGACCGCAAGGTCTTCCTGGAGAGCGCCTACTACAACTCCGACGACCCGGCGGTGCCGCGACACGTCAAGGACATTTTCGACAACGGGCTGCCCGCGGACTTCCGCCTGGTCGGCGCGACGACCCGCTCGCCCGACGACCTGCCCCCCGCGATCCGCAGCCGCTGCCTGGAGGTCTTCTTCCGCCCGCTCCTCCCCGACGAGATCGAGCACATCGCCAACGGGGCGATCGGGCGGGTCGGCAAGACCGCCGAGGCCGGCGTGTTGGAGTGCGTGCGCCGCTATGCGGCCAGCGGGCGAGAGGCGGTGAACATCGTCCAGCTGGCCGCGGGGGTGGCGCAGTCGGAGGGGCGGGGGATCATCCGCGCCAGGGACGCGGAGTGGGTGGTGACCAGCGGACAGTATGCGCCCCGGGTCCTGCCGCACATCCCCGAGACGCCCCAGGTGGGTGTGGTCAACGCCCTCGCCGTGGCCGGCCCGAACATCGGCTACCTCTTGGAGCTGGAGGTGAGCGCCGTGCGCGCGCGTCCCGGGAAGGGACGGCTGCAGGTGACGGGGTTGATCGAGGAGGAGGAGATGGGCGTCGCCGGGCGGACCCTGCGGCGCAAGAGCATGGCGCGCGGCTCGCTGGAGAGCGTGCTGACGGTGCTGCGCGACCAGTTGCCCGGAGGGGTGGCGCTGGAGGACTACGACCTGCACATCAACTTCCCCGGCGGTATGCCCGTGGACGGCCCCTCCGCGGGGGTGAGCATGGCCGTCGCCGTGTACTCCGCGCTGACGCGGGTGCCGGTGGACAATACCGTGGCCATGACCGGCGAGCTGTCGTTGCGCGGGCTGGTGCGGCCGGTCGGCGGGACGCCCGCGAAGGTGGAGGCGGCCAAGCATGCCGGCGTGCGCCGCGTCCTGATCCCCCGCGACAACTGGCAGGAGACCTTCGCCGACGCGGGCGGGGTCGAGGTGGTGCCCATCGCCGATTTCCGTCAGGCCCTGACCCACGCCTTGGTGTGGCCGAGCGCCACGGGCGCGGCCCCGCGCGTCGCCGAACCCGTGGGGGTGCCCCGCCCTCGCCCCCTGGTCTCTACTCCGGCCCTGGCCGCCGAGCCGGCCGAGGCCGCCAGCGCGCCGCAGGGGGTGGCGATCGTCCCCCACCTCCCGGGGGCGAGTTGCTGAGGTGCCCCGGGCGGGGGCGCCCGGGCCCGGACGCCATCCGGGGACGGGGCGGAGGGGATGCGAGCGGCAGGCCGGAGAGCGGGGGAGGGTCGGAGACGCTCCCCCGCCGGGCCGGTTGGGCGCCGCCTGGGCCGGCGGTGGCCGGCGGGGCC
>DAHWHV010000368.1 GCA_027335545.1 Clostridia bacterium | reverse complement strand
GCACCGCCTTCCGGATGCCGTTGCCCGGGTTCGTCGCGACCCGCCACCCCTTGTCGTTAAGGGATCGCCGGCGGCCCTTCGCAGCGCCGTCCCAGGGACCACCACTGACAGGTGGACGCCGCGCGCCCCCGCCCCGAGATGCGGACGTGGGTGCTGCACACGCGGGCTCTTGCAGCGCCCCACTACGACCCCGCCCCTGCACCCACTGGCAGGACGAAGCCCTGCACGCGGTCCCAATCGAGGTCCAGCCCCAGCCCCGGACCCGGCGGCAGCCCCAGGAGTCCCCGGCGCGAGACGGGGAAGGGGACGGTGAAAAGCTCGCGCAGGGGGTTGTCGATGACCATCTCCTCGAAGGCCACCAGACCGGACACGGCAGCGGCCAAGTGCAGGGAGGCCAGCTGCGCCACCCCGCCCGAGAACCCCGTGTGCGGCGCCAGCCCCCGGTTGTGGGCCAGACCGAGCGCCGCCACGCGCCACGCCCCGGTCAGCCCCCCGATCCGCGCCACATCCGGTTGCAACACGTCCAGCGCATCCCGCGCCAGCAGCTCGCGCAACCCGTAGAGGCCGAACTCCGACTCGCCGGCCGCCAGCGGCACCGGCTGGCTGCGGCGCACGTGCGCGTAACCGGCGTAATCGTCGGGCGGCACCGGCTCCTCCAGCCAGACCACCCCCAACTCCGCCAGGGCCCGCCCCACGGCCACCGCCTGGCCGGGGTCGTAGGCGCTGTTGGCGTCGACGCTCAGGGTGATGGCCTCGCCCACGGCGCGCCGCACCGCCGTCACGGCGGCGATGTCGGCCCGGACCCCGCCGTCGGCCACGCCCCGCCCCACCTTGACCTTGAGCGCCGTGTGCCCCTGGCCCACCAGGCGCTGCGCCAGCGCGACCAGTTCCGGCTCCGGCGCGAAGTAGAGGGAGGAGGCGTAGCAGGGCACCTCCGCCCGCCCCTCGCCGGCCAGGGCCTTGTACAGCGGTAGGCCCGCCCGGCGCGCGAAGATGTCCCAGAGCGCGATGTCTACACCGCTCATCGCCTCCAGCAGGAAGCCCCGCCAGTGCCCCCAACGCCGCAGCTCCCCCTGCGCCGCCTGCCACGCCCCCCCGATGTCCAGCGGGTCGCGTCCGAGCAGCAGCGGCGCCAGCAGGTCGTCCACGATCTGCGCCGTGACCCGCGGCGCCCGCCGCACGATGCACTCGCCCCAGCCGCACAGCCCCTCATCGGTCTCCACCCGGACCAGCGTCGCGGCGAAGCGGGGGTAAGGGCCGCCGCCGAAGCTCACCGCCCGCGCCGAGTCCGCCGCCAACGGGTAGCTGCGCAGACCTGAGATGCGCACCCCGCCACGCCCCTTCCCCCCGACCGTTCCCCGGGGCCGCGCGCCCCCGCTGGCTCGCCAACCCGTGCCCCGGTCCGCCGCCGGCACCCCCGGCGATCGCCCCACGCCCCCGTGCGCGACCGGGCCCGCCCCAGCGCGCCCCGCCACCGTCAGCAGCGGCCGAGGCCGTTGTGGCCACCCCTTGCCGCAAGCGGTGCCGCGCCCGCCCGCGGATTCCCCATTCCCTGCAGGTCCGGCCAGGCCTGCCGGGCAGCGAGCCCTAACCCTCCGACCGCGCGCGGGCCAGCAGCGCCTGGTGGCGCCCGGCGCCGGCCGCGTGGGTCTCGAAGTCCGGGGGTGGGAAGACCGCCTCGATCGACCAGTCGTCCCCCGTCCGCTGCATGTGCGCCGCCAGCAGCAGCTCCAGCCGCGACCGCTCGGGGGCCAGGGTGGGATCCCCGGAGCGGTCGCGCAGTTCCAGCGGGTCGGCCCGCAGGTCGAAGAGGGCCTTGGGCCCCTCCGGGGTGCGCACGTACAGCCACTCGCGGGTCCGCACCCCCCGTTCGGGCACGGGGAAGCGTTCCGGACCCTCCCGCTCCAGGCAGACCTCGTAGAAGACGGCCTCACGCCCGGCCTCTGCCCGGCCGGTCAGCAGCGGCCAGAGGCTCGTTCCCTGCACGGTGGTGGGTGTGGCGACCCCCGCCGCGTCCGGCAGCGTGGGCATGAGGTCGACCGAGGGGTCGGCCAGGGCCTCCAGCCGGCGGCCGCCGGGGAACCCCCGCGGGTAGCGGATCAGCAGCGGCACGCGCATCGCAGCCTCATAGTACGTCTTCTTGCCGTAGAGGCCGTGCTCGCCGGCCATCTCCCCGTGGTCGCTGACGAAGACCAGGAGCGTGTCCTCGGCGCACCCGGCCTCGTCGAGGGAGCGCAGGATGCGCCCCAGGCAGTCGTCGATGCTGCTCACCAGGCCGTAGTAGCCCGCGGTGAAGCGGCGCGCCCGCTCCTGGGCAGCCGGCTCCGGCGGGACGTTGGCCCGTAGCGGCACGTCCGCGGGTGCGTAGCGCGCGAGCACCGCCTGCGGCGCCGAGAGGGGCGGATGGGGCGGCCCGTAGGAGATCATGGCCAGGAACGGCGCGGTCCCCTCCGCGCGCCAGGCCTCCAGCATCTCCAGCAGGTGGTCGGTTTGGAGGTCCGGCTCGTAGCGCGCCGCAGTGCGGGGCTCGGGGGGCTCGACCGCCCCGGGGCGGTCGCGGTCCGTTGGAGGGTCGCGATAAAAGATGGGCTGGAGGTACTGATGCCCCCGGCTGAAGCCGACGAAGCGCTCGAAGCCGAGGCGGCCCTCCCCCGGAGGCACATAGGCGTGCTTGGGGCCGCCGCAGAGGTGCCACTTGCCGACGTAACCGGTGCGGTATCCGGCCTGCCGCAGCGCCTCGGCCAGAAACGGCTGGCCCAGCGGGATCGGGTAGTGGTTCGCGCAGAGCCCGTGGGTGTGTGGGTACCGGCCGGTGAAGAGGGAGGCGCGGAACGGGCAGCACAGCGGAAAGGCGGTGTAGGCGTTCGGGAGGTAGACGCCCTCGGCGGCCAGGCGGTCGATGTGCGGCGTGTGCAGGACCGGATTCCCGGCGCAACCCAGGGCATCGGCCCGCAACTGGTCGGGATAGACGATCAGCACGTTGGGGCGTGGCACGGCAGGCCCTCCCTTGCGGCGCGGTCCTGGCGGCACGGTCCTGGCGGTGCGGTCTCGGGTGCGGCGAGATCGACGAGGCCCCGTGGCCACCGTCCCGCCCCGGCGATGCGCCCGCTGATGCGGTCCGGCTCCGGGTCCGACCGGCCCCCGCCAGGTGACGGCGCGGGCCCAGGGACGGCGAGGGGCAGCCACCCGGACAGCGGCGCGGAATGGGGGTCGGGGCGGGGGCCGGCCCCGTGAGGGCCTCCGCGGCTCCCGTCTCCGCCCCGGCCGCGCTCACGCCCACCACCCCTGCGCGAGGGCGAAATCCAGCTCGGGGCGGCGCCGGCCGGCTGGCTGGCGTGGGGTCGGGGGCGATCCCTGCGCCAGCGCCCGCTGCGCCGCGGGGGCGACGATGCCCGCGGGGCCAGCGGCGGCGTTCACCCGCATGGGGTCGACCCCGCCGGGGGAGGGGTGCGTGTACTCCCACTCGGTGAGGAGGGCGCTCAACTCTTGGACCAACCCCGGCCGTTCGGCCGAGCGGTCGCGTTGCTCCCAGGGATCCGCCGCCAGGTCGAAGGGCTGCACGGGCGGCCGGGCCCACTGCCCGGGGTGCATCGTCCGGACGAGCTTGCACTCGTCCCGGATGACGGCCCGCTCCGCCACGGAGAGGCCGTGGGCACGCGTCCGCCCGACCAGGTTTTCGCCCCTTTCGGCCTCAGATCGGCCCACCTGCGGGGCCGTGGGCAACCAGCGGACTCGCCTGGCGCGATCAGGGCCGCGCGGGGGCCGTCGCGCTGGCGGCCTCAGGAGGCACTGGCCCGACGATGTCCGCCGGGAGGTCGATCGCGACCTCTCGGCCTGCCGCTGCCGAGCGGTAGATGCCGTCGAGGATCGCCTCCTCCAGCAGCACCTGCCCCCCTGGAATCGGAGCCGGTCGCCCGTCGCGCACGGCGAGGACGAAGTCGCGGATCTTCTCCCGAAAGGGGTCGAAGTTCCGGGGCCCCGCGGGGAGCGTGAGGTTGGTCTGGGTGAGGAAGCCGTGTTCATCCCGGAAGAGCACGGGACCGTCGAGCCGCAGGCCCGCCTCCGTCCCCAGGAAGAAGGTCGGGCCCAGCGTGTCCAGGTGCATCGCCCAGGCGGTCTTGAACGCCAGGCCGATCCCGCCCGAGAGCCGCACGAAGGCGGCCGCGAAGTCCTCGACCTCGAACTTCGCCGGATCCCACCGCCCCATCTGGTTGCCCGTCCACTTCCCGGCGCGACCGAAGTGGTCCGCCGTCATCGCCAGCACGCTGAGCGGGCGCGGATGGCCCAGGATGAACATGGCCGTGTCCACCGAGTAGCAGCCGATGTCCAGGACGGCCCCTCCCCCGGCGGCCTCCTGGCTGATGAAGGTGGGCGGCACCTTGTTGGGGGTGGCCGGGATGCCCCGCCGTCTGCCCCCACCGACCTCCGCGTAGTACAACTGCCCCAGGACCCCCTCGGCCACCAACCGCCGCGCCGCCTGGATGTTGGGCTGGTAGCGCGTCTGGAAGCCGACGCTGAGGATGCGCTGCGCCAGTGTCGCCGCCCGCACCATCTCGATCGCCTCGCCCAGATCGACCGAGAGGGGCTTCTCCACCAGCACCGGCAGCCCCGCGGCCAGCGCGTCCACGGCCGGGCGGTGGTGTCCCCGGTGGTAGGTGCAGATATCCACGGCATCGCACCCGCCGGCCTCCAGCAGGGCCCGGTGGTCACCGAAGGCCCGGGCCCCGGCGAGCCCGTTGCGGGCGATGAACTCCTCGGCCCGGCCCGGTACGACATCGGCGACGGCGACGATCGCCGCCTCCGGGATCTCCGCGTACCGCCGGGCGTGCGCCCCAGCGATCCCCCCGGCACCGATCAGCCCGATCCGCAGTTCCGCCATCGCGCCACTCCCCCACTCCGCCGCTGCCGCGGCCGTGCCGCCCCGCCGCCGGGTCAGCCCAGCGGCAACCGCTGCGCCCGTCCCGTCCCCACCGCCCGCCGCGCGGCCTCCAGCACCTCCTGCGTGTCGCGGCCCGCGGCCGGCGTGCAGAGCGGGTGGAGGACGGCCTCCCCCTGCAGGACGGCCAGGAAGTGCGTGATCGGGTCGGCGTCCGGCCCGGCGAGGGGGTCAGCGGCCAGTTCCTCCGTCCGGCCGCGCCGCCCGCCGCGGCGTCAGCCCCCACTCGCGCGCGGGTAGGGGGAACGATCCACGACGCCCCGCGCGGCGAGGAACGCCGCGAAGGCCCGATCCAACTCCGCGACGGCATCCGGGCGCTCCGCCGCCAGGTCCCGGCCCTGGGTGGGGTCGGCGCCGAGGTCGAACAGCCGCGCCGGCCGGCCGTCCGGTTGGTAGACCAGGCTCCACCGTTCCGTCGTCAGCGTGGGGACGCCCCGGTGCGGGCAGGACACCGCCACGCGCCGCGGCCACGCCTCCGCGCCCCGGAGCAGGGACAGCAGGGAGTGGCCCTCCAGCCCGGGCGGCGCACCCGCCCCGGCCACCTCCAGGAGCGTGGGCAGGAGATCGACGGGCTGCACCAACTGCGGCAGGCGCCGACCAGACCCGAGCCCCGCGGGGTGCCGCAGCATGCAGACCTGATGGGCGACCCCTTCATAGAGCGGCGTGGGCTTGCCCACCTGGCCCTGGTCGCCCGGGTAGTCCAGGTAGTGGCCGTGGTCGGAGAGGATGGCGACCAGCGTGTTCTCGCGCAGCCCCAGGCGGTCGATCCCGTCCAGCACGACCCCCACCCAGTGGTCGACCAGCGAGACCTCCCCGGCGTAGAGCGCGCGCATGTGGCGCAACTCCGCCGCCGCGTAGCCCGCGGCCGACCCGTAGACCGGGGAGATGACGGACTCCGGCGCGGGCTCCGGGTCGTAGCGCTCGACGTAGTGGGCGGGGGGATCCCAGGGCTCGTGCGGATCGAACTCGTCGATCCAGAGCAGGAACGGCGGGCCGCCACGATTGCGCTCCAGCCAGCGCAGCGCACTGCGCATGACCTGGGGCGCGAACCAATCCTCCTCGCTCCGGCGCCGCGAGACGTTCTTGAGGTACACCTCGCGCAACCGCTCGGGGTTGCGCAACTTGTCGGCCGCCGCGGGCAACCGGGTGGGCGCCGAGGCGTCCACGACGAAGCGGTCGCCCTCCTGGCCGCGGATCCACTCCCAGCCGTGGAAGCCCCGGTCGAACTGGTGCCCGTCGCGGAAGAGGTGGTAGGTGTCGGCGATTAACTGCGTCGTGTAGCCGCGTGCCCGCAGGAGCGTGGCGAGCACCTCGGCGTCCCGCGGCAGCGGGCTCCAGCCGCGGTGCGGAAAGGTGAAGCGCCCGGTCATCAGGTCGGTGCGACAGGGGATCGTCGGGAACGAGCCGATGTAGGCGCGGTCGAAACACGCGGCCTCTGCGGCGAAGCGGTCCAAGCAGGGGGTATGGACCCACGGTTGGCCCCAGGCGTGGACGTGGTCGTGACGCAGGGAATCCAGGACGAGGCAGACGATGTTCGGCCTGGGCCGTGCGTCACCGGACGGAGCGGCCATGGCCATCCCCCCTTGCACGGCAGCGTCGGGCACCCCGACGTGAAGGGTCGGAGCGCCGGCGGGCGGCTGCGACGCACCCGCGCGCGCGGCGGATCACTGTTATGACACCTCTCGACTTCTGCCTCGGCGGCAGATCTCTTGCGGCAGATTCTCTGGTTCGCTGGGGGGTCTCGGCGGATGGCGACGCACGCGCGCCGGGGCGGGGCCGAGCGCCGAGGGGTGAGGGCGCCGCTGGCGTGCACCAGCGGCGTTAGGTCCAGACC
>DAHWHV010000361.1 GCA_027335545.1 Clostridia bacterium | reverse complement strand
ACGGCGCGCCCTGCACACGGGCAGCACACGCACCGGCGGGCTGTCTTCACCGGGCGCAGGTGTCCCCGTCCGGCCCCGTCCCCCCGCAGGGCGGCGTGCGCCTCGGCCGCACGCTGCACCCCGCACCGGATGTGGCCGCCCGGGGGGTGGCCACCGATTCTCCGCGCCATCCAGCAAGCCGGCCCCCGTCTGGCTGCAACGGGCGGGGTCCTCGGCGGCTGCCGCGGGGGGGCACCCCTCGGCCTCCGCTACCGCACGCGTAGGGGGTGGGCCGCCGCCAGCGCCACGCGGGCGTGCAGGGCCGCCGGGTTGAGGAAGAAGCGCGGCACCAGGGTGTACCAGTGCCAGCCGTCGCGTTGGGCCCGCAGCACGCCCGCGATGTTGGTGCCCGCATCGACGAAGAAACGGGGCACGAGCCAGCGGGAGTACCCCTCCCATAGGCCGCGCGGCGGCAGGCGCATGCCGACGAAGGCGATGGCGTAGTGCGAGCGCGCCTCGCGCAGCCCCGTCGGCGTGAGGCGCCCGCCCGGGTAGGCGAAGGCCACCGGCCACTGCCCGGTAAGGCCAAGAATGAAGCGGTCGTTGCGGGCCAAGTCCCTGGCGATGACTGGCGCGCTCGCGCAGTCGTACGGACAGCGCACGTTTCCGTGTAGGTTGAAAGTGTGGCTTTCGAAGTCCACCAGCCCCGTCGCCTGCATGCGGCGGATTTCGGTGTCTGTCAGCCGCGCCCATCCGCTCGGGAGGGCGGGACCCGCCCGACGGACGTCGTGGCCAATGAGGAACACCGTGAACGGCAGGTGGTACCTGGCGAGGATGGGCAGGGCATAGAGGTACACGCCCTCGTACCCGTCGTCGAAGGTCAGCACCACCACCTGGGGGGGCAGGGGCACGCCGGTGGAGAGCCAGGCGGCCAGTGTGCGGGCCGTGACCACCGGCACGTGGGAGGCGTGCAACTCGGCCATCTGCCGCGCGAAGGCGGCCACGGGGACCTCCTCGGCATCGTGCGCGCAGGCCGCGGGTACCACGTCGTGGTATTCCAGCACCAGCAGGTGGGAGAAGGCGGTGTAGGGAGCCGGGCCGGGCGCTGGCGGGCGCGGCATGGTGGCGGCGGGCGCGCCTGCAAAGCCGCTGGGGCCGGAGTCCCGCGGCAGGACCGGCCGCAGGGCTGCGGCGGTCTTGGCATGGGCGACGAGGTGGGGGATGCGTAACGGGCGGCAGGCCGGGGCCGCGGGCGCCGCCCGGGCGGCTGCAGCGAGGGGCGTGCTGCCCGCCGTGGCACGAGCCGGGAGCAGCCGGATCGACCCGCCGCGCGCCCGGCCCAAGCCCGCGGCGATCGCCACGAGCGCGACGAGGCACATGACCACCAGGCCCGCCCGGGTCCCCAGGAGGCGGGGGCGCGACCTGCGCTGCCGCCTGGTCGGACGGGGCGCGCCGCCGCCGTCCGCAGCCGCAGCCGCGGACGGCACGGCGGCGCGACGGGGCCGCGTGCCTAGCCGGCGACGCCCTGACACTGAACGTACCCCGCTTCCCGCGGCACGCGAGCGCCTACCGGTTCGAGGGGCCGGACGTTTCGGGATCTGGGGCGGAACTCCTGCCGTGCGCGGGCTCGGCAGGGGGGCGTCTCTGCCGGCGGGGGACCTGGGTCACAGGGCCTCTGGGCCGGGGTTCCGGCTGGTGCGGCGCCCGGTGGCCCCCGTGTGTGCCACCGCTTGCGTCGCATGCCCGTCCGGCCGCAGGGTGGGCGGCGCTGCGGTCGCGCCTGCTACCCGGCAGGCGTATAGCGCCCCGGTTTCAGCCGATGTCCGCAAGGGCCCGT
>DAHWHV010000339.1 GCA_027335545.1 Clostridia bacterium | reverse complement strand
GCCCCCTGGAGCGCGCCGCCCTCCGCGTCCGCCGCCACGCGGCGGACGCGCAACTCCGCCAGCCGCTCCCCGGCCCGGCGCAACTCGGCCGCGGCCGCCGCCGCCAGCCCCGCGGCGAGGGACTCCGCCTGCCGGGCCCGGTCCAGGGCGCGCTCACCGCCAGAGACGGCGGCGGCGGCCGCCTCCTGCTCGGCAGCCGCCGCCTGGAGGGCCGCCGCCAACCGCCGCTGGGCGGTCACCACCTCATCCCACTCCCCGGTCAGGGCCTCCTGCCGCTGCGTCGCGGCCAGGACCTCCCCCGCCGCCGCGGCACGCTCGCGGGCCACCGCCAACCACTCCCGGGCCCAGAGGCGCAGTTCACACGCCCGCAACTCCGCGGCCACGGACTGATGCCGCTGCGCCCGCTCGGCCTGCCGCGACAGGGCGGCCACCGCCCGCTGCCGCTCCGACACGAGGTCCCCCAGACGCTGCTCGCAGGAGGCCGCCGCCGCCAGCCGACGCTGCCCGTCGAAGAGCCGCTGGCGGTAGCGGGTCACCCCCGCCGCCTCCTCCACCAGGGCCCGGCGCTCCAGGGGCTTGGCCCGCAGCACCTCGTCCACCTGACCCTGGCCGATGATCGCGTATGCGTTGCGCCCGAGACCGGTCCCCGCGAAGAGGTCCTGCACGTCGCGCAGGCGGCAGAGTTGCCGGTTGATCAGGTACTCCCCCGTCCCGGAGCGGTCCACCCGGCGGGTGACGCTGACCTCGGCATGGGGAACGGGCAGCGTGCCGTCCGCGTTGTCCAGGGTGAGCGTCACCTCGGCCAGCGGCAGCGGCCGGCGGCGAGGAGAGCCGCCGAAGATGACGTCCTCCATGCGGTGGCCCCGAAGGGTGCGGGCCGACCCCTCGCCCAGCACCCAGCGGACGGCGTCGGTGAGGTTGCTCTTGCCGCTGCCGTTGGGTCCCACGACGGCGGAGATGCCGGCGCCGAACTCCACCGTCGTCTTGTCCGCAAAGGATTTGAAGCCCAGCAGTTCCAACCGACGCAAGAGCACCGTCCACACCCCCCCTGCCGTCCCGCGCCGGCCCGGGGGCCACCGCTGCCGCCCAGGCCCCCCCGGGCGTCGCGGCGCCAGCGGCGGCCCACCCTAGTCCTGGACGTGGCTCCAGCCCCGCAGCAGCGCGTCGCGCGCCGCCTCCTGCTCCGCCGCGCGCTTGGTCCGCCCCTGCCCGAGGCCGCTGTGGCGGCCGTCGATGCGCACCTCGCACTGCCAGACGCGGGCGTGCTCCGGACCGACGGCGGAGAGCACCACGTACGAGACCGCGGACCGGCCGTCCCGCTGAACGCTGTCCTGGAGCTGCGCCTTGTAGTTGGCGTGCTCGTACCCCTCCGCCGCCGCCTCCAGGTCCGGCCGCAGCGCCGTCAGGACGAAGTCTGTGGCCACCCCGATCCCCTGGTCGAGGAAGATGGCCCCGATGAGCGCCTCGAAGAGGTCGGCCAGGAAGTTCGGCCGCCGCCGGCCGCCGCTGCGCTCCTCCCCCTTGCCGAGCAGGGCGAAGCGTCCGAGCCCCATCACCTTGGCCCGTGCGGCCAGCGTCGAGGCCCGCACCACGGCGGCGCGTAGCCGGGAGAGGTCCCCCTCGGCCATGTCGGGGTATCGTTCGAACAGGTACTGGCCAACCGCCAGGTCCAGCACCGCATCCCCCAGGAACTCCAGGCGTTCGTTGGAGGAGATGCCGGGGCTTCCCCGCTCGTTGACGTACGAGGCGTGGTAGAGGGCTTGGCGGAACCACCGATCCTCACTCACCGGCACCCCGAACTCCGCCGCAAAGGCGTGCACGTTCTTCGCGCCGAGCGCGGTCGCCGGAGCAGCCCCCGCCTCGGCCGGGGCCCGCCGGCGCCGGCGCCGCTTG
This sequence comes from Clostridia bacterium, assembly GCA_027335545.1. The sequence continues at coordinate 426 of DAHWHV010000339.1, read as the reverse complement.
GCCGTGGTCTGCGGGGGCCGCTCCGACGCATCCAGCGCGGCCGGATCTGCCGACGCGGGGCCCGGCGGCGCCGGCTCTGCCGGCTCCGTCTGGTCCGGCCCCACCTGCGCCGCCGAGCCGAGGGTCACCTGGTCCTCGGCTCGGGCCTTTGGGCCGTGGGGCCCGGCGCGACGCCCGCGCCCCCCACGGCGACCGCGCCTCCGGGGTCGCGCCTGTCGGGACCCGGGGGCCTCCTGGGGCGCAGCCTCGCCCTGCGACTCGGTGGGTGCCGGCGCGGCCGGCACCGCGGCGAGGGGCAGAGCGGGCACGGGCGCGGCGGGGGACACCAGCCCGGAGAGCGGACCAGGCGCGAACGCCGCAGCCGCGGGACCTCCCTCGGCAGCCGGTGCCGGGGCCTGCGGCCCCGCGGCATCGCCCGCAGGCCGG